>NZ_JAPZSK010000012.1 GCF_027531815.1 Gemmatimonas sp.
GGCGGCGGGGTCAGGGTCGAGGCCAGGGGCTACCTGTCGGGGCACACCACGCCAACCCACGCCCCCCGACCCCCCAACCGCCGCCCCCAGACGCCCAGCGCAGCGTCGGCCAGACCGGAGCCCCGACCCCGACTGCCCTAAAGACCCCGACCCGGGCCCAAACCCCGACTGGAGGAAGACCCCGACCGTAGTGGCGGTGCCCCGACCGCTGTGGCCGTACCCCGACCGTCGTGGCAGTGCCGTGACCACACCCCCGACCCCGACCCCGACCCAGACGGTAGTCAGCCGCCAAACCTGCCCCGCAGCAACGCGCGCAAATCCACGATGGGCTCGAGCACCGCCCCTTCGCGCGGGCCCGGCAGCGGGTGCAGCGGCGGCTCCGGTTCGCCGATCGTGACCCGCTGCATCGTCTGCCGCACGCCGGGGTCGAGAAAGCGCGAGAGTTGCGAATAGGCGAAATCGGCGCCCATGCGCGTGGCGTAGCTGTGCAGCGGGTATGTCACATAGAGCTCGTGGCGCGCGCGCGTCATCGCCACATACAGCAGCCGACGCTCCTCCTCTATCTGCGCCTCGTCGTTCGCCAGGCGGGCCATGGGGAACACCCCATCGCTGGCGTGGATGACGAACACCGCGTCCCATTCCTTCCCCTTGGCCGAGTGCACCGTGGAGAGGATGAGTGCGTCGTCCTCGTCGGTGCTCCCCACCGCCAGATCCTGCGTCGCCGCTGGCGGCTCGAGCGCCAGCGTGGCGAGGAACGTGGTACGGTCGGGGTAGCCCGCGGCAATGGTCTCGAGCTGGTCCAGATCCGCCATCCGCGGCGGCGCGTCGTCGTACGTCGCCTGCAGGAGCGGGTCGTACAGCTGCCGCACCAGCCGGATGCTTTCGGCGGGGCTGTGTGGCTGGTCCTGTCGTTCCACGCGCCGCATGCCGTCGAAGAGCGCGGCGATCGCCAGCAGGCCGGGGCGCGACCGCGCGGCCGCGCGCACCGCGCCGAGGGCCATGGGTTCCCACTGGTGCTGGGCCAGCAGTTCGATGGCCGCGCGCGCCGTGGCGTCGCCCACGCCGGGGAGCAGCCGCAGGAGGCGGTACCAGCTCACCTCGTCGCGCGGGTTCTCGAGAAGGCGCAGGAACGCCAGCAGGTCCTTGACGTGCGCCGCCTCGAGGAACTTGAGCCCGCCCCACTTCTCGTACGGAATGCGCCGGTTGGCCAGTTCGATTTCGAGATCGGCGCTCAGGTAGCCGGCGCGAAAGAGCACCGCCATTTCCCGCAGGGGCGTGCCCTGCTCGTGCAGTTCCAGCAGGCGGTCCACCACGAACGCCGTTTGCGCCGCCTCGTCGCGCACCGTCACCAGCCACGGGGCCTCGCCGCCGTCGCGCTCGGTGAAGAGCCGCTTGGAGTACCGTTCGGTGCTGCGCGAGATGAGCACGTTCGTGCTCTCGAGAATGGGCGCCGTGCTGCGGTAGTTCTGTTCGAGCGTGATGATGCGCGTGCCGGGAAACTGCCCCGGGAAGTCGAGGATGTTGCGGATGGTGGCGCCGCGGAAGGCGTAGATGCTCTGGGCATCATCGCCCACCACGGTGAGGCGGCCATTGGTACAGAGACCGCGCAGAATGCGCGACTGCAGCGGGTTGGTGTCCTGATACTCGTCCACGAGCACGTGATCGTAGAGCGCGCGCAGCTGCTGGGCGATGGGCGGCGCCTGCTCCAGCAGCAGCGCCCACGAGAGCAGCAGGTCGTCGTAGTCGAGCAGGTTGCGGTCGGTCTTGCGCCGCACGTAGTCGGTGAAGCACCGCTCGATGTCGCCGGTCCAGCTGAGGAAGTGCGGCCACTGCTCGCCGAGGATATCCGCCACCTCCTGTCCGGTGTTCACGTGGCGCGAATAGATCGCGAGCAGCGTTTCGGCGCGCGGGAAGCGCGGGGCGCCGCGGGGGGCGTTCTTGAGGTCTCCATAGCCCAGCGCCGAGCGGGAGAGCCCCATGAGGTCGCCGGCATCGCCCTGGTCGAGAATGGTGAAGTCGGCGGGGAGGCCGGCCGCCGGCCCGAAGCGGCGCAGCAGCCGGTGCGCGGTGCCGTGGAAGGTGCCCCCCTGTACCTGTCGCGAATCGGAGCCGACCAGGCGCTCGCAGCGGCTCACCATTTCCTGTGCGGCACGCCGCGTGAAGGTGAGCAGCAGGATGCGGTGGGCGGGCACCCCGCGGTGGATGAGCGCGGCCACGCGGTGAATGAGCGTACGCGTCTTCCCCGACCCCGCCCCGGCCACGATGAGCAGGGGGGTATCGCCGTGACTGGCGGCGTCGGCCTGGGCCGCATTGAGCGCCGGTCCCTCGGGGGCCGGGGGCGGCGCGACGACCCGTCGGGCCGGCAGTGGGGTGTGGACGCGGGGGAGATCGTCGGCCATCCCCGAAGATACGCAGAAGACGGGCCCCGCAGACAGCGGCGGTGACAGGCGACGCCCGTCCGGGGTACGGCAGCGACCGGACGGGACCCTGGCGCCAACGCGGCCGGCCTCGCCCCGGTGCCGGGTCCGTGACGTTGGCGGGGGGCGGCGCGTCCCTGTCCCATGAGGTACCGTTCCTGAGCGCGGTGCGGGTTTTCTACGGGTCGTGATGTGGATAACTCGCCGGGACGGGGCCAACGTGGTAACATTGTGACAGGCGACCGGAAACTCGGGGGATCTCGGCGGCTTGACCGTGCCGCCGATCACCCCTAGGTTTCGCGCTTGCTATTGTCGCGAGGAGTGTGTGCGCCATCCTACCCTTGGATGGGCGCGGCACTGCTGGTGAGCAATAGGAGAGGGGCCCGCATGCTGGCGGAGCTTGGACCGTCCAGCTGGTGGGGTAGGGCTGCTGCCGTGGGTACGGCAGCGGGCAGGTCTTCCGGGCATCACGCTGCATCTGTACGACACTGAACTCCCTTCGGCCGCTCCCCGATACGAGATCAGGTCCCCTGCACTGCGGTGTTGATGAGGCGGTCGCCGACTGGCGGCGCCTACCACAGCAGGTCTGTTGTAGCGCGGGTACCCGACCCACGCGACGGCAACTACCTCCACTACCTCGCAAGAGGGGGATGAATGCAACTCTTTTCTCGGAACAAGGCGCTCGCCGCCCTGAGCCTCGGTGCCCTGGTGGCACTCGGTGCTTGCGGTGACGACGTCACGGTGCCCGTAGCACCGGCGGCTCCGGTGGTCATCTCGATCACCCCGCCGAGTGCGTCGATGAACGTCGGCGAGGCGCTGAACTTCGCCGTCCAGATCACGGGCGGCAGCACGACGGCCGCGCCGACGCTGTCGTCCTGCACGTCCAGCAATGCCGCCGTGGCCACGGCCGCGGTGCAGGGCTCGGCGTGCCGCGTGACCGCGGTCGCCGCGGGTAACGCCACGGTGACGGCGGCGGCCTCGACCGGTCAGGTCGCGGCGGCGTCGGTTACGGTGTCGGCCCCGACGCCGGCCATCACGTCGCTCGCGGTGTCGCCCTCGGCGGCGCAGCTCGGCGTTGGCCAGTCGGTCACGCTGGTCCCGACGGTGCAGCCGGCTGGCCGCACGGTCACGTTCACTTACGCCACCTCCTCGGCCGCCACGGCGACCGTGAGCGCGGCGGGTGTGGTGACGGCGGTGGCTCCCGGTGTCGCCACCATCACGGTGACGGCGGCGGGTTCGGGCGCGGGCTTTGCCAACGCCAGCATCCAGCAGGCGGTCACGATCACGGTGTCCGAGCGGACGCCTGGCCTCACGGCGCTCAACGTGCAGCCGGCCACGGTGGCGCTCGCGCTCGGTGGCACGCAGGCGCTGACCGCGTCGGTCCAGGGCCCGCGCGCCTCGGCCGCGACGATCACGTACGGCACCAGCGCCCCGTCCATCGCGACGGTCAGCGCCATGGGTGTCATCACGGCGGTTGGTCAGGGTACGGCGGTGGTGACGGTGACGGCGCAGAGCACCGAGTCCGGTGCGTTTGCCGCCTCGTCGGTCACGGCCCTCGTGCCGGTGACGGTCTCGCCGAACGCGCAGGTCGTCATCACGAGCCTCACGGACAACGGCAGCACGATCGACATCACGAACGTCGCCGGCCAGTTCGAAGTGAACCTCTCCGTGCAGCCGAACGGCCAGAACGTGTCGTCGGTGCAGGCGTGGGTCTGCGACCCGGCCGAGACCGTGGCGCAGTGCGCCGCGCGCACCAACGGCGTGCCGGCTGCGCAGCAGTCGTTCACGGCCGCCGGTGCGCAGGCCTCGAACGTCCAGCTGTACATCAACTCGGCGGAGTTCAGCACGCCGAACTTCACCACGGGTGAAGACGCGAACACGCTGTACAAGAACGGCCTCCGCACGATCGTGGCCACGCTGACCACGACCCCGGCCGCCGCGTCGACGATCGCGTCGAACAACATCTCGCAGGTGAACTTCAACAACCCGGACGGCTGGACCATCCAGTGGACGCAGCCGACCAACCGTGCCAATGCCTCCAACGGCATCACCTGGTACGGCGGTCCGAGCACGCCGGATCCGCTCGTCCCGGGCGCCACGTCGGGCGACGGCTCGTTCACGGTTGTGCCGGTCATCTACACCCCGAACCGCACCATCGCCTCGGCCGTGCTCGGCTTCGTCGACGCGGGCGTGGCCACCTTCTCGTGCGGGTCCACCATCCAGGCGACGCAGCGTCCGTTCCGTGCCGCCTACGGCACGAGCGCGCGCAACACGACGCAGGGTTCGCTGTACTTCAACTGCGGTACGCGCCCGACGCTTGGCGTCGCTGGTGCCGTGTCGGACGCAGCGGGCTACTCGCCCTGGGTCTCCAGCTCGGTTGACAACAACAACGCCGCTGGTCCGAACAACACCGGCCTCACGCCGGCTGCGGCCACGTCGATCTACACGCCGATCAACGCGGCGGGCAACCCGGCGTTCGCCGGTCGCTTCCGCCAGTCGCTGGCGTTCCGCCCGAACACCATCTTCATCCCGGGTGACTACCGCTCGCCGGTCGTGAACAACTACGACGTGCGTGGTGGTGGCGGCACGGGCACCTTCGTCGACTCGGCCTGGACCAACGGCACGTACTCGATGGCTGGTGGCTTCAGCAGCAGCACGGGCGACCCGCTGCGTCTGACCGTCACCGACGGCGGTGTCGGCCTGCTCGGTTCCGGCTCGACCACGTCGGCTCGTAACACGCAGTTCCAGGTGTGCGCGTTCCCGGCCACGATCTCCGCGACTGCGGCCACGAACTGCACCGAGCCGATCGCGACGGGTGGCATCACGGCCACGGTGGCCTCGATGAACATCCCCGAAGCGGCCGACCTGACCAACCGCGCGTACATCACGCAGGTTGTGGAAACCGATCGCCTCGGCAACCGTGGCGTCTCGGTGCTCTCCACGTGGAGCAACAGCAGCACGGGTGAGTCGCAGACGCAGACGGCCGGCATCAACACCACGTCGACCTTCCCGTCGTCGTTCGGTGTCGACCTTACGGCGCCGACGGTCGTGGCCATCCCGAACACGGGCACGGGCGCGATCACCGGCTTCACCCGTACGGACGTCGACTCGATCTACGCCAGCACGGCCAGTGGCCTGAACACGGCCGGCGCCATCGCGTCGGAAGCCGCGGTCTTCGCGGTGCGCTTCACCGACAGCCGCGCGGGCTTCCCGACCTGTACGACCACCAGCACGAACTGCTTCGGCAACAACGCAGCCAACGTGCGTGGCGGTAACTTCCAGATCACCCGCCGCACGGCGCCCGCGCTCGCGAACGTGAGCAACGACGCCCTGGTCGAGAGCCTCGTCAACAGCGGCACCGCCGCTGGCCGCACGTTCCGCAACTCGATCGACGCGGGCGTGTTCAGCCTCGACAACTCGGTCCGTGAGTTCTCGATCGCCCTCGGCAGCGTGGCCGGCCGCAACAACCTGACGACTGGCCTCCCGGCCAGCCTCGGCACGGCGGTTGATGGCTACTACACGTTCTCGGGCACCATCACCGACCGCGCTGGCAACAGCCGCGATCTCACGCCGCGCACGGTGGCCGTCGACAACTCGTCGCCTGCCATCTCGAGCCTTACCGCCCCGGCCGTTCTCACCGGTGGCCAGACGGTGACGTTCACGCCGACCGCGTCGGACGCGCTCGAAGTGATCTCGGCTGACCTGCAGCTCACGTACGGCCAGCTTGGCAAGACGGATGGTACCCAGGTTGCGGCGACGCTTCCGACGGGCCTCCGCTTCTGGCGCGTGCCGAACTTCGCGAGCGGCGGCAACCCGGTGCTCGGCCTCTGGAACAATCCGTTCCAGGCCGTCACGAGCGGCAAGCTGGCCTACGTGATCGGCGCGGGCACCACCCTGGGTGGCGGCCTCAACCTGCCGATTGCGTTCGTCCAGCAGCTCATCACGGTGGACGGTGCGGACGCGCCGATCGCGCCGGCCGGTTACGCGACCTTCACGGACGTCAAGCCGTCGGCCGCCTCGGCCCGCGTCTACGACATCCGTACCACGTCCACGCGTGCCTTCACCGACCTCGGCCGCTCGTCGACCGTAGGCACGGTGACCATCGGCGGCGGTCAGGTCCCGACGTCCACGAAGGATTGGACGACGGCGACGGGCGGCTCGGGCATCACCTCGTGGCAGCTGTTCAGCTCCACGGGCGGTGTGGCCGAGTACCGCGCCACCACCTCGACGTCGGTCACCAACCCGCCGTTCACGGCGGTGCACGTGATCCGCGCCGGCACCACGGAGTGGGAGTACCTCGGCACCGCGACCTTCGCGGGCACGGTTGACCAGGGTGCGCTCCGCTTCTACCGCTACACGTTCACGTTCGCGGGCGTCAGCCAGGGCCAGTTCAACCAGGCCGGCCTCACCGGCGGCGACATCATCCGCGCCATCGGTGTGGATGCGAACGGCAACGGTCTGTCGTCGCGCAACGGCCAGTTTGGTCTCGCCAACGCGATTCCGGCTGGTACGACGATCAACGCCGCCACGGCCGCGATCTCGGATGGTGGCACGAACGCGGTGGCGCTCTCGCTCACGCCGAATCCGGCTGGCGTCAGCATCGCCTACACGTGCTCCACGTCGTCGCCGTTCCTCACGGCCGCGATGACGGGCCCGGCTACCTGCACGCTGACCGCGCAGGGTGTTGCGGTGGCCACGGTCAATGCCGATGTGGTCTTCACGGCCACCGGTGTTGCTGCGGGCACGAACACCAACACGATCACCCGCACGGTGCAGTTCACCCGCGTTCCGTAACAACGGAGTAGGGTGGTAAATCAGAGGGCCTCACTCCTTCGGGAGTGAGGCCCTTCTGATTTGCGCCAAAGTTGCGATCTTACAGGCGCCCCGCGTTGCGGGGCGTGTTCGTTTCCACCCAGCCCACAACATCCCATGAAGACTTCCGTTGTCCGCGTGTTTGCTACCCTCTCGTTCACCACCCTGGCCGCCTGTTCGGGTGATGCGGCAGGCAGCTCCCGGCTCAATAGCCTCGATGAAGGCATGACCGTGGATCAGGCCGTCGACGCCATGGGCGCCGGTCCGCTCACCGCCACCGGCAGCGACACCGTGCGCCTGGTGAACGGCTACCGCCGCATGCGCTACTTCCTCAACGGCGCCAACTTCGAGGTGGTCTACGCCCGCGATCTCGAGGGCAACGTTTCGGAGCCGCTACTGCAGGCCAACGAAACCCCCGCCGTCTTCAAGGACGGCAAGCTGGTGGGGTGGGGGTGGAAGTACTACGTGGAGGAAGCCATGCCCAAATTCATGCTCCCCACCCCGCTGCGTGCCGTGGACACCATGCAGGTGTACAAGGCGGACAGCGCCAGGAAGGACAGTGCGCCCGCCCTCCCACCCGGTATGCAGACGCCGGAGCAGGCGGAGCCACCGGCCTCGCCAAAGGCGAATCCGCCGTCCGCCGCCCCCGGCTCCAAGAGCTGAGGTCACCACCGGGCAGTACCGCTGCCCGGCTACCACCCGGCAAGAAGGCGGCATAAACAGCACGGCCCCGGCGATTGCTTGCCGGGGCCGTGCTGTTTGCTCCTGCTGTTTGCTCCTGCTGTTTGCTCCCCCCGCGAGCTCACGGTGACCACCGCCGTTGGCGATGGTCACCGTGGGCCACGGCGCCTTACGGCACGTTGGCCGTGAAGGGGATGGGGCTGCCAAGAATGCTGCCCGACACCGTAGCAGTGACGGTACGCGCACCGCTGCCGCTGGGCATGACCCATGCGCCGGACGAGGCCAGGCCGCTGGCGTCGGTGACCGCGGTGACCGTGGTGCCCCCGCTGATCGTGCCGCTTCCGCTCCCGACCACGAACGTAACGGTGACGCCGAGTACCGGGTTGTTGAACTGGTCGCTCACCCGCACCGTGGGAATGGACGTGACCGCCGTGTTCGCCGTAGCACTCTGCGTAACCGCCGACAGCGCGGCGGCCTGCGAGGCCGCCAGCGCCGTGCCGGTGACGCGCCACGTCACGTCGGGCGTGAGCGTGAGGCCGTTCACCAGGACACGCAGCCGGTAGTCACCGGCCTGCGTGCCAATCCGCCACGAGGTGAGCTGCGCGAGTCCATCTGCGCCGGTGGTGCGCGTAGCCCCTACGAGCGTGTTGATGCCATCGAGCGACTCGAAGGTTACGGCGGCCCCGCTGACCGGGTTGCCGTTCGCGTCCACGACCCGGGCAGTAGGGATGGGCGAGATGAAGCTGTTGACCGGGAAGTTGGGGGCAACGGAGTCGCCCACCACCACCACATTGGCCGCCACACCCGCCGTGGCCGTGGCCGTGAAGGTCACGCTGGGCACGTTGTTGATGCTGGCGGTGAGCGTCTGCACGCCAGCCGTGTTGCCCAGGCGCCAGCTGCCGAGCGTGGCCTGACCGGCCGCGTTGCTGACCGCCGACGCCCCGGTGAGCACGCCCGTGCTGGCCGTGAAGGTGACCGTGACCCCAGACACCGGGTTGCCGCGGTTGTCCCGCACCACCACCGACGGCGCGACGGGGAGCAGGGAACCGGCGACGCCCGTCTGGTTATTGCCCGCCGAGATGCTCAGCGAGGCCGGGGCGCCCGGGGTGGCCTGCGCCGTGAAGAGCACCGGCTGCACGGTAATGCCCGAGGCGGTCGCGCGCAGGGTGTTGGTACCGGGGGTCTCACCCAGCGTCCACGCGCCAACCGTGGCCGTGCCGTTGGCGTCGGTGGTCTGCCGGCGGGCGACCGCCGAACCACCGCCGTCGATGACGTCGAACACCACTTCAATGCCCGACACCGGGTTGCCCAGCGCGTCGGTGATGCGAACGGCCGGGTCGATGGGGAGGGTACGACCCACCGTGGCCGATTGGTTGTTGCCGGCGAGCGCCACCATGCTGGTGGCCGCCCCCGGGCGCGCCACCGCCGAGAACACCACCGGCGGGAGCGAGCCCACCGCGGCGGACAGCGTGTAGGTGGCGGCCGTGCTGCCCAGCTGCCAGCCATCGGGCGACGCGACACCCTGCAGGTTGGTGGTGCGGGTACCGCCCACCACCGTGGAGCCGGTGGAGGCGGTGAAGGTCACGTTGGCCCCCGCCACCGGGTTGCCGTTGGCATCGACCACGCGGATGCTGGGCACCGGCGTGACCAGGGCGCCCACCGTGCCGGTGATGCTGGTGCTGGTCTGCGCGCTGATGCCCGCCGCCGTACCGGCCGTGCCGTTGGCGGTAAAGGTGACGGGGTTGGACGTCACGCCGTTGGCGACCACGAGCGCGGTGAGAGTGTTGGTGCCCACGTTGGCGCCCAGGGTCCACGACCCCACCGTGGCCACGCCGCTGGCGTTGGTGGTGGCCCCGGCGCCGGTAACCGAGCCGCCGCCGCTGGAGACGGAGAAGAACACCGACGTGGCGTTGACCGGGTTGTTGAACCGGTCGCGCACGATGACCGACGGCGGCGTGGGCACCACCGACCCGGCGGTGGCACTCTGGTTGTTCCCCGCCTGCACGGCCACGTTGGCCGGTGCGCCCGCCGCCGCGGCGGCGATGAAGTTGATCTGCGTGGTGACACCGGTCACGGTGGCCGAGACACGCTGCTGGCCGGCGGTGCCGCCCAGGCGCCAGCGAGTGCTGGCAACACCGGTGTTGTCGGTGGTGTCCACGGCCGGCGTGACCGACCCGCCGCCTTCGGCGACGGCAAAGGTGACCACGATGCCGCCCAGCGCGGCGCCCCGGTCGTCGGTGACCTTGACCACGAGGGGGTCGCTCACGAGATCACCGACCGTGCCGGTGATGTTCGTGGCACTGGTGGCTGCGAGCGTGGACGGCGGGCGGGGGCCGTCGTCGCCGTTGCAGGCAGCCAGCAACGCGGCCGTGGCGGCCAGCGCGGCCCAGGAGAACGAAGCGCGTCTCTGCATGGGAGGCAATGAGGTGTGAGGGGGAGGCCGGCGCACGGGCGTGATACCGACAGTGGGCATTCATACGGGAGCGATTACCCCGCATGTGGGCAACGCGTGACAGTAATGCCCAATGCCTCGACTGGAAAGACTCGCCGGACCCGCAGGTCGTGCAGCGTTACCCGTCGAGCACGGACTGATATGCGGAGGGAAACGGCACGGCCTCGAGGCCGAAGACGCGCGCGGTACTGTGCGCCACATCACGTTCCACGGCGGCGAGCGACGGGGTACGCACGCCGGCGGCGACGCACTCGCGCGCCACGGTACTCATGACCACGCCATCGATGCCGCAGGGCACGGTGTGGCCAAAGGTGGCGAGGTCGTTCTCCACGTTGAGCGCCACGCCGTGCCACGTGACCCAGTCGCGGGCGTGCACCCCAATGCTGGCGAGCTTCACGCGGCTGCCGTCGGCGCGGGTATGCCACACGCCGGTCAGCCCCTCCACACGGTGGCAGGACAGGCCGTGCGGCGCGAGGGCGCCAATGATCACCTCCTCCACCTGTCGCAGGTACCAGTGCAGGTCCTTGCGGTGGCGCTTGAGGTCGATGATGGGGTAGGCCACGAGCTGTCCGGGCTCGTGGATGGTGACATCCCCCCCGCGCTCGACCTCACGCACCTGGATGCCGTGGCTTTCCAGGTACGCCGCCGGCGCCAGGAGATGGCCGGGCTTGGTGCTCCGCCCCAGGGTGACCACCGGCGGGTGCTGCACGAGCAGCAGCAGGTCCTCCGGCAGCGCGCCACTGATGCGCGCCGCCGCCGCGCGCTTCTGCAGCGCCCATGCGGTGTCGTACGGGGTGAGGCCGAGGGGGAGGGTGTAGAGGAGCACGGGAGATAGGGGAAGCACCGAAGAACTGACGACCAGAAACTACCACTACAAACTACGAACTCCCCGCCGTTCGCGAGATCTCCTCTTGAGCGGAGATTGCGTGATTGGCGGGGAGTTTGTAGTGCGTAGTGAGAGTCTTCAGTTGTCGGTTAACTGCCTACGCGGCGAACATCTCCTGCAATACCGCCAGCATTTTCTGCTGGGTTGCCGACGTGAGCGCACCCAGTTTGCGCGACAAGCGAACCCGATCGATCGTGCGGAGTTGATCGAGGACCACGTGACCATCCTTCCCGCCGAACCGGCACGCGACGCGGAACGGATACGGATGGGCGCCTGTCGTGAGGGGTGCCACGATGTACGTGGCCAAATGCGCATTCAGCTCATTCGGCGAAACGATGACACAGGGACGCGACTTGCGGATCTCACGCCCGACGGTGGGGTCGAGATTCACGAGATACACCTCGCCGCGGCATGGTGTGGGGGCTACCACATCCACTCCGTGTCGTCGAAGTCCACCGCGGAGACGCCGTCCAACACCGCCTCCTGGGGACCACGTGCGGCTGCTTCAGCCCATCCTGCTCTTGGGGGGGTCGCCGACCTGATGGTGATGGTCCCCGGTTCGGCCACGATCTCCACATCATCCGCCAGCGCCGCGTGCTCCAGCATCGCTTTGCTCAGGCGGACTCCACGGGAATTGCCGATTTGGACGAGGCGGGATTTCATGCGCATGGGGATTCACGCGAATCGGGTGTAATTACACTGTAACTACAATACTATCCCGAAAGGGCCGGATTCGCCATCGCGTACACAATGCCGCAGCGATCCCGGCGATGACGCATCGAAAAACTGCGCGTGCTATCAATCGAACGCGGGTCCGCGCAGGTAAACTGATCACCGACAACTTTTACCAAGAACGACAAACTCCCCGCGGGCCGCGAGATCGTCCGAACGGAGAGATCTCGTGAACGGCGAGGAGTTTGCAGTTCGTAGTTTCAAGTCTTCAGTTGTCAGTCAACTGCCTGTTACGCGTGCAGCATCTTCCCCATGGAATCGAGGACGGCCTCACCAATGGCCTCCGACAGCGTGGGGTGCGCGTGCACGGCGAGATCGATTTCCTCCACCGTGAACTCGTTCTCGCGCGCCACCACCAGTTCGTGAATCATTTCGGTGGCGTGGGCGCCCACGATGTGTGCGCCGAGGATTTCGCCGTACTTGGCATCGCGAATGATCTTCACGAAGCCGTCGGTCTCGCCGCTGGTGCGCGCGCGGCCGTTCGCGCTGAAGGGGAACTTGCCCACCGTGTACTCGCGCTTCTGCTCCTTGCACGCCGCTTCGGTGAGGCCGATGCTGGCTACTTCCGGGTGGCAGTAGGTGCAGCTGGGGATGTTCTGGTAGTTCACCAGGTGCGGGTGCTGCCCACCCAGCAGGTCGGCCAGCACATGCCCCTCGCGCGAGCCCTTGTGGGCGAGCATCTGGTTGCCGGCCACGTCGCCAATGGCATAGTACCCGGGCACGCTGGTCTCGAACTTCTCGTTGATCTTCACGAAGCCGCGCTCGCTCTTGGCAATGCCCACCGCTTCGAGGCCGATCTTCTCCACGTTGGGCGCCCGGCCGGCGGCCACGAGCACCTTCTCCACCTCGAGCGTCTGCGTCTGCCCACCGGCGTCCACGGTAAGCGTGGCGCCGCTCTTGGTGACCTTCACGTTGGAGATCTTCGCGCCGGTGAGCACGTCGATCTTGCGCTTCTTGAAGGCCTTGGCGAGTTCGGCGCTGCAGTCGGCGTCTTCGATGGGGAGGATGTTGGCCGCCACCTCGATGAGCGACACCTTGGTGCCGAAGCTGGCAAACACGTCGGCAAACTCGCACCCCACGGCGCCGGCGCCCACCACGGCCATGGTGGCCGGGGCCTTTTCTGCCACCAGTACGTCGTCGCTCGACAGCACGACGTGCTTGTCCAGTTCGAGACCGATCTGCGGCAGCCCCTTCACGCGCGAACCGGTGGCAATGACCACCGCCTTCTTCGCCTCGTGCGTTTCCTTCTTGCCGTCGGC
Organism: Gemmatimonas sp.; assembly: GCF_027531815.1. NCBI lineage: Bacteria > Pseudomonadati > Gemmatimonadota > Gemmatimonadia > Gemmatimonadales > Gemmatimonadaceae > Gemmatimonas > Gemmatimonas sp. The sequence continues at coordinate 13,240 of NZ_JAPZSK010000012.1, forward strand.
CAGAGTGACCGTGACCTTCTTGCCCTTCTCGATCACGCCCTCGCCACGGATGTGCTGCACCTTGTTCTTCTTGAGCAGGAACTCCACGCCCTTGGAGTTCTGCGCACTCACGGAGCGCGAGCGCTTCATGGCGGGGCCGAAGTCCAGCGTCACCCCGTCGAGGGTGATGCCGTGCTCGGCGGCCTTGCCGAGCTTCTGCGCGAGGCCGGCGCTTTCGAGCAGCGCCTTGGCGGGGATGCACCCCCAGAGCACACAGGTGCCGCCCAGCGCTTCGCGCTCGATGACGGCGACCTGCAGCCCCAGCTGGGCGCAGCGAATGGCACACACGTAGCCGGCGGGGCCGCCGCCGAGGACGATGACGTCGAACGAAGCCATGGGGAGTTCGGCTGGAATTTCAGTGAAGGCGCCGGAGTGGGCGCAGCGTCCAATCTAGCGGGACGCGCGGGTGCAGGGAGATCGGCGCGGTCCGGGTCGGGGTCGCCGTGTGGGTCGGGGTCGCCGTCTGGGGCGTGGTCCGGGTTCACCGTGCCATCACGGAGCTCACCGAGATGGTGGGAGGCCATGGAGAACGGCGACGGCATGCAATGAGGCAGTGCTCGGTGCCCTCGACCCCCTCGGTGATCTCCGTGCGTTCGCGTTTCCCCTCCAGCGGGACGCGCGCGTGCAGGGAGATCGGCGGGGTCCGGGTCGGGGTCCGGGTTCACCTTGCCATCACGGAGCTCACCGAGGTGGTGGGAGGCCATGGAGAACTGCGCAGGCACAAAAAGAAGCAGTGCTCGGTGCCCTCGACCCCCTCGGTGCTCTCCGTGCGTCCGCGTTTTCCCTCCAGCGGGACGCGCGCGTGCAGGGAGATCGGCGGGGTCCGGGTCGGGGTCCGGGTTCACCGTGCCATCACGGAGCTCACCGAGGTGGTGGGAGGCCATGGAGAACGGCGACGGCATGCAATGAGGCAGTGCTCGGTGCCCTCGACCCCCTCGGTGATCTCCGTGCGTCCGCGTTTTCCCCCGACCCCGACCCCGACCCCGACCCTACCCGGGGTGCAACGTGCGCGTTACCGCCGCACGACGCTCCGCACACCGTCGGAGAACACCACCTCCGTCGCCCGTCCGCCGGTGGCCACCTCGGCCCCAGGGCGCCGCACGAAGCCCATCAGTTCGCCCGTGGCCGCGTCACGAACCATGGCCATGCGATAGCTCGCGTTGTCCCAGCGCACGCGTACCCGCCGCGCGGTGCGATCGAGCGTCGCCCCCGGATCGCCTCCACTGACAGCCGCCGCCGCTCGCGGCACCCCTGCCCGCTGCAGCGCCGCTCGCAGCGGGACCCGCGTGTCGCGCACCCGCACCGCCGCCAGCCGCTCCTCCAGCGTTGCCGACCAGGGCAGCACCACCGCGAAGTGCCGCTGTTCGTGGCCGGGCTCCACGTGGTCCACCACCGAGCTCTCGAGCGGCAGGCTGCCCAACACGGCGCCCCCGTCGTCGAGCAGTTCCACCTGGTGCGAGGCATTGCGTGCGGCGGGGGTGATGGGCGCCTGCACACGGAACGCCGGTTCCAGCTCGATGCGCCCGTCGATCACCCGTCCCCACACCAGCAGCCCCTCCCCCTTCACCGCCGCTTGCGCCGGCGCCCCGAACCCGGCGGTGCTGCGGTAGTTCATCACCGCGGTCCAGTTGTAATCGCTGATCCAGTTGTTGTTGCAGTAGCTCATGATGTCGGTGGCCGTGTTGGGCACGATGGCATTCGTGCTGGGGTTCCACCCGAAGCCGCCAATGACGCCGCCCGCGTACGGGTAGTTCAGGTCCCCGGTCGTGCCGCACGGCGCGTGACTGCGGGAGAAGTTGTGCCCCCACTCGTGGGCGGCCACGTTGTCGCCGCTGGGCAAGTAATCCCAGCCAATGGCGGCGCGCCCCGGCACGTAGCCGTACCCGGCAATCCCACTGCTGTAGCGGACGCGTACGACGCCATAGTAGTGCGCGGTGCCGGGCGCCCCATCGGTGGTGCGCAGCGCGTTCATCTCGCTCAGCACCGTGAGCCAGCGTCCATTGGCGTCGTTGCTCTGCAGCGTGTCGGCGCTGCTCGTGAACGGCGCGCGCACATCACTCACCACCTCCTGCACCGGGAAGAGGCGACGCGTCGTGACGAGGAAGCTCTCGCGGTTGGCCGCGGTAACCCGGCCCGTGTCGTTGCCGGTGACCACCGGCACGAAGCGCACGATGAAGGGGGGCACTGGAGTCACGGTGATCAACTGCGGCGCGCCGTTGGCGGGCCACACATTGTCACTGCGGTTTACGTCGGGCACCGTCTGCGCCGGATCGAGTTCGACCAGGACCCGCATACCGGGGCGCACGCTGGTCGCCGGCACCGGCAGGTTCCACGTGGACGTGAGCACCCCCTCGGCGATGGCGGTGCGCACGGCCGATTCGGGGGCCGCGAGCGTCGTGGTGCTCACCAGCGTGGCACCGTCGTAGAGGCGGACGCGCACATCGGGGCGCGCACTGTTGGCGGCCGTGGCGGTGACGAAGACCCGCAGCAGCGCATTGCGGTTGGCCACCAGCGCGACCGAGTTGTCGAGCTTCTGGATGGCCTGCGTGAGGTACACCGCGCTGATGGTGAAATTGGTGCCGGCGCCGCCCGCGCTGTAGGCAAACGACGCGGTGGCCGTGCCGCCGGTGGCCACGCTCACCGTGCTGCTGGCGGGCGTGGGCGTGAAGGTGGTGCCGCCACTGCTCACCGTGGCCGCACTCACCGTCCAGCTTCCCGGGGCGAGGCCGCTCACGGTGCCCGCGCCATTCTGCGTGCGCGTGCCCCCTGGTCCGGAGAGGGTGAACGCGGGCGTGCTGCCGGCGGGGAGGCCGCTGGCCGCAATCGCGATGCTGCCGCCCGGCAGCGTGTACGACACCGTGGCACCGGCCGCCACGGCGGAGGCGGTCACGGTGACGCTCTGCGTGGCCGGCATGGGCGTGTAGCTTGCGGCGCCCCAGCTCACCGGTGCCGCCGTGACCGTGTACACGCCGGGGGGGAGCAGACCCAGCGTGGTCGTTGCCGTGAGGGCGCGGGTGAAACCGTTGGGCCCGCTCACGGTCACGTTGGCATTGGTACCGGTTGGCAGCCCCAGCACGGCCACGGCGAGGGAGCCGGTGATGCGCGTGTAGGTCACGCCAAGGACCAGCGTGTCGCCGGCCATCACGGTGGTGTCGCGCGAGACAGGCGTTGGCGTGAAAATGGCACTTCCAGTGGTCACAATCGAAGCAGTTTGGCGCCAGCGTCCAGGCATTGCTGGGAGAATACGCCTGGTGCTGGTTGCCGAGTAGGCTTCGCCCGACGGATCGATCAGCTGGATGGCGGCGGCCGTGCCCGTGGGCAGGCCGCTCACCGGCACGTCCACCACGGTCGGTACGAGCACCCAGTTCATCGTGGCGGTCGCCGGGGTGGCCCCTGCCACCACATCTACGCTGGCGCTGCCCAGCGGCACGCCGAAGGCCCCGGTCGCGCTGCGCACGGCCCGGGGGGTGAGGGTGTAGCGACCGGGCTCGAGTCCGCGCACCGTGTCGGAGGCGGTGAGGGTACGGGCAAAGCTTCCCGGCCCGGTCACCCGCACATCGCCGGCAAGGCCCGCCGGCAACCCCACGAAGGTGACCGCGAGGGAGCCCGAGGCCAGCATGTACGACACCGTCGCGGTGGACGTGCCACCGGTGGTAATGGCCAGCGGCTGCGTGGCCGGTGTGGGGGCCCAGCGATCACCACCGGCCAGGATGGAGGTCGCCGTGACGGTGTAGCTGCCGGCGGGCAAGGAATCCACGGTGGCATGGCCGGCGACGCTGCGGTCCACGCCGTTGCCGACCAGACGAATGGCGGCCGCCGCGCCCGCGGGCACTCCCGTCACCTGGAGCGTCAGGCGCCCCACCTGGGCGGCGTACGGTACCGGGGCCGGCGCGGCCGTGAGTGACGCCACCACGTCCACCGCGAGCGTATCCGCGGCCGGCCGGAAGGTGATCCCCTGCTGCACCACCGGCGCACTCACCACCCGGTAGCGTCCGGGTTCGAGTCCAACAAGGGTGGTCGTGGCCGTGAGGGCGCGCAGGGTGCTGTCGCTGCCCGGCCCCAGCACACGCACCGCCGCCGCCACACTGGCGGGAAGCCCGGTCACCGCCACCGCGAGGCTGCCGGTGGCCACGGTGTAGCCAATGGCCACGCGGGCGGTATCACCGAAGCTCACGGTGCTGTCGAAGGTGACGCGGGCGGGAGCGAATCGCGCCCCTTCGGCCAGCACCGGCGCCGCGGCCACCAGCCAGCGTTCCGCCTCCGTGGGGACGTCCGTGCGTTGGGTGGCGGCGAACGTGCTGCCCTGCGGGGCGGCGGTTGGGGTGCCGCCGGGCGCGGTCACCGTAACGGCGGCGGCCGCGGTGCCCGGCAGTCCGGTCACCGTCAGCATGAGCAGTGACGGCGCGGGGCGATAGACGGCCGCCAGCGACACCGGCACGGCCGGGGGGACCGCGAGTTCGAAGCTGTCCGGGGCCCCAACCCAGCGTCCCAGCGGGGTGCGCACCGGGCGCACGGTCGCCAGGTAGCGTCCGGCGGGGACATCGCTCCAGCTGGTCCCGGCGCTGGCGCTGCGCGAGAACGAGGCGCCGGGGAGTGGGCCCACCAGCTGCACATCGGCGGCCGCTCCGGCGGGGAGGCCGCTGCTGGCAATATTCACGATCCCCGGGGCCACCGGGGCCGGGGTGATGGGGGGCGGCGAGGTCGGCGGGGCAGCGGTATCGCTCGTACCGCTGCATCCCGCCAGCAGGTAGGCCGCAAGAAGGGTGGCGCCGTGGCGCCGAAGCAGATTGCGCATTGTTCGTCTGAGCCGGGGTCCGATCTCAGACGACCCGGGTGCGCCGACGCCACGCGCCCGGCCTGCGGTGTGACACCCGGAACCAGCTTCCGGCCCAAGGCGCCCACACTGAACTGGCCGGTGGAGAAACACTGAACTGACCGGTGGAGAAAACGAGAAAGGGGGAAAAGGAGGCATTCTCCTCTTCCCCGATTCTCCTGTTCTCCCACGATCAATTCCGACCGGCTGTCGACGGCGTCGTCAGCAGAAGGGTCGCCCTAGAACAGCATCATCATGGGCGCTTCCAGCAACTGCCGCAGCGTCTGCAGGAACTTCGCCCCCACGGCACCGTCGATGATGCGATGATCGCAGCTCATGGTGACGCGCATCTTCTGCCGCGGCACGAACTGGCCGTTCTCCCACACCGGTTTGGTTTCGGTGGCGCCCACCGCGAGAATGGCGGCCTCGGGCGGGTTGATGATGGCGGTGAACTGGTCGATGCCGAACATCCCCAGGTTGGACACGCTGAAGGTGCCACCGCTGTAGTCGGCCGGGGTGAGCTTGCGCTCGCGCGCCTTCTTGGCGAGATCGCGCGCTTCCCTGCCGATGGTGCCGAGCCCCTTGAGGTGCGCGTCGCGGATGACGGGCACGATGAGTCCGTCGTCGGTCGCGACCGCCATGCCCACGTGCGCCGCGCTGAAGTAGCGGATGCTGTCGCCCATCCAGTGCGCGTTGACTTCCGGATGGCGCGTGAGCGCGATGGCGACCGCCTTGATGACAATGTCGTTCACCGAGACCTTGAACTGGTCGCCCGCCGCCACCATCTGCTCGCGCAGCGTGCCCACGTTCGTCATGTCGATCTCCGACGTGAGGAAGAACGTGGGGATGGGGCCAATGCTCTCGCCGAGGCGGCGGGCAATGGTCTTCCGCATCTGCGTCAGCGCCACATCCTTGAACGCGCCGTCGATCTGGAGAGCCGTCGTCGTGGCGCTGGGAGGCACGGAGGCGCTGGGGCGCGGAGCGGCCGCGACGGGAGCTGCCGCGACGGGAGCTGCCGCGGAGGCCACGGAGGCGGCCGCCTGTTCGATGTCGCGCTTGATCACGCGACCGCCCGGGCCGGTGCCGCTGATGGCCTGGAGATTGAGCCCCTTCTCGGCGGCAATGCGTCGCGCCAGCGGCGAGCTGCGCACGGGGCCGCCGGGTACGGGTGCGGGGGTGTGCTCCGCCGTGCCGGCGGGCGGATGCGCATGCTCCCTGGCTTCCACCGGCGGCGCCGGCATAGCGCTGGCGGGCACGGCCTGGGGCTGCTCCGACGGCGCCTCCGTGGGGGCGACGGCCGGCGTGCCGCCGGCCAGCGCCGAGATGTCCTCGTCGGCGGCGGCAATGACCCCGATCGTCACCCCCACCGGACTCGTGGCGCCCTCCTCGATGAGGCGCGCGCGTAGGATGCCGTCGCCACGCGCGACGAGCTCCATGATCGCCTTGTCGGTCTCCACCTCGGCCAGGGTATCGCCGTTCTTCACGACGTCGCCGACGTTCTTCACCCACTTCACGAGACGCCCCTCTTCCATGGTGGGAGAGAGCGCCTCCATCATCACTTTGGTCGCCATGTGGTCGCCTGTAGGGTGAACGATCAGTCGAGGTAGAGAACCTGTTTCACCGCCGCGATCGTCTTGGGGACGTCGGGCTTGGCGGCCTTTTCGAGGCTCTTGGTGTACGGCATGGGCGCGTCGGCCTGATGCACGCGCAGCACCGGCGCGTCGAGATGATCGAAGCAGTACCGCTGCACATAGTCGACCACCTGCGCGCCCACGCCGCACAGCTCCCATCCTTCCTCGACCACCACGGCGCGGTTCGTCTTGCGCACCGATTCGGCAATGGCATCCACGTCCATGGGGCGAATGGTGCGGAGATCCACCACATCACAGCGGATCCCTTCCTTGGCCAGCAGGTCGGCGGCCTGCATGGCCACGAGCACCATCTTGCCGTGCGTGATGAGCGTGCAGTGCTCGCCCTCGCGCTTGAGGTCGGCCTTGCCCAGCGGGATCACGTACTCCTCGTCGGGCACCTCGCCCTTCGTGTTGTACAGCATCTCGCCTTCGAGGAAGCACACCGGGTTGTCGTCGCGGATGGCCGCCTTGAGCAGCCCCTTCGCGTCGTAAGGCGTGCCAGGCGCGACCACCTTGAGGCCGGGGATGTGCGCCAGCCAGGACTCGAACGCCTGCGAGTGCTGCGCCGCCAGCTGCAGCGCGGCGCCGTTGGGCCCGCGGAACACCAGGGGCATGGGGAACTGGCCGCCCGACATGTAGAGCATCTTGGCCGCCACGTTCACCACCTGATCAATGGCGAGCAGTGCGAAGTTCCACGTCATGAACTCGATGATGGGACGCAGGCCGCACATGGCGGCGCCCACGCCCACCCCGGCGAAGCCGAGCTCGGTGATGGGGGTGTCCACCACGCGCATTTCGCCGAACTCCTGCAGCAGCCCCTTGGACACCTTGTAGGCACCCTGGTACACGGCGACTTCCTCGCCCATGAGGAAGACGCGGTCGTCGCGGTGCATCTCTTCGCGCAACGCCTGGTTGAGGGCGTCGCGATACGTGATTACTGGCATGGTCGTGGCGGTCTCAGCTCGTGGTTTCGACGAGGATGTCTTCCATGAGCGCCTCGAGCGGCAACTCCGGGCTCGCTTCCGCGAAGTCGATGCTGTCCTGGACGATCTTCCTGATCTCGTCGTCCATCGCGGCCACCTCGGCCGCCGTGATTTCACCGGCGTCTTCCATGCGCTGGCGGTGCAGGGCAATGGGATCGCGCTTGAGGTACTGCTCCAGCTCTTCCTTGGTGCGGTAGGTACCGCTCACCGCGTCGGACATGGAGTGGCCCATGAACCGGTAGGTGCGCACTTCGAGCAGCGTGGGCATGCTCTCCTTGCGCGCGCGCTCGATGGCCTCGGCGGCGGCCTTGCGCACCGCCAGCACGTCCTGGCCGTCGACCACGTCACGCGGCATGTCGTACGAGGCGCCGCGCTTGTAGATGTCGTGAATCGAGGAGGCGCGCTCGAGGGCCGTGCCCATGCCGTAGCGGTTGTTCTCGATGATGAAGATGCAGGGGAGCTTCCAGAGCGCCGCCATGTTGAGCGCCTCGTGGAAGGCGCCGGTGTTCACCACCGACTCGCCCATGAAGCAGGCGATGACCTGGTCGCCGCCGCGGTAGCGGATGGCGAACCCCACGCCGGTGGCGATGGGGACATGCCCACCCACGATGCCATGGCCGCCGAGGAACCCCAGCTGCTTGTCGAACATGTGCATCGAGCCGCCTTTCCCCTTCGCGCAGCCGTCCTGACGCCCGAAGAGTTCCGACATCACGGCCCGCGGCGTCATGCCGCGCGCCAACGCCTGCCCGTGGTCCCGGTAGGTGGTGATGATGTAGTCGTCGGGGCGGAGCAGGGAAATGAACCCGGTGGAGACGGCTTCCTGCCCGATGTACAGATGGCAGAAGCCACCGATGCGGCCGATCGCGTACATCTCGGCGCAGCGTTCCTCGAAGCGGCGCTGCAGGAGCATGCTGTAGAGCAGCTCCGTGTGCAGCGCGGCGGTGTGGTCCGTCTTCACGGTCACCTGGGTGTCGGATTTCTTCTTGGGAGGCATCGGAACAACAGAGGGGAGTGTTGGGTGGTGCGGGCTGCGTGGTCAGGCGAGTGACGCCGCCTGGACTTGCTCCCAGGCGTGATAGCTGGACCGCACCAGCGGACCGCTCTCGACATGCTTGAAGCCGAGGCGCATGCCCACCTCGTACAGGTCGCGGAACTCCTGCGGCGTGACGTACCGGTCGAGTTCGATGTGCCCGTCGGAGGGGCGCAGGTACTGGCCGAGGGTGAGGATGTCCACGTCCACCGCCCGCAGATCCTTCATGACCTCGACCACTTCCTCGTTGGTCTCACCGAGGCCGAGGATGATGCCGGTCTTGGTGGGGATGTCGGGGGCCAGGCGCTTGGCGGTGCGGAAGATCTCGAGCACCCGCTCGTAGCGCCCCCCGGGGCGCGCCTTCTTGAAGAGGCGCGGCACCGTTTCGGTGTTGTGATTGTAGATCTCCGGCCGTGCCTCGAGGACGGTGCGGATGGCGTCCACGTTCCCCTGGAAGTCCGGCACGAGCACCTCCACGGAGCAGTCCGGGAGGCGCTGGTGGATCTGCCGAATGGTTTCGGCGAAGATGTAGGCGCCGAAGTCGGGGAGGTCGTCGCGATCCACCGAGGTGATGACGGCGTGGCGCAGCCCCAGGCGGGCAATCGCCTCCCCGACCCGGTGCGGCTCCTCGATGTCGTACTCGGGCGGCTTGCCGTGCGCCACGGCGCAGTACGCGCAGTTGCGGGTGCAGACGCTGCCCAGAATCATGAAGGTGGCCGTGCCGTGCTGCCAGCACTCGCCGATGTTGGGGCAATGCGCCTCCTCGCACACGGAATGGAGCTTGAGCTCCTTCATCATGTGCTTGAGGCGGATGTAGTTCTCTCCGCCCGGCGCCTTGACCTTGAGCCACTGCGGCTTCCGCTCGGGGAGCGGATCGCGGCGGTGGCGCCCCATGATCTGTACCAGCTGCTCAGCCATTTGCGGCACGGTGTTGCCCGGGGGTGGTCCCGGGACGTGAACCGGGGAAGCTAGTTCCGTGCACCATTTCCGGAAACACTCGCATAACCCCCTAAGCTGAAATAGCAGGAAATCGACACTGGTCGAAACCGGGAATGGTGCGTGATCGTAGAGAGAAAAGAATCCTTCAACCGCGCTGAGGCGTGTATGCTCCGCACCTTGTTCACTGTCGGTCTCGTCGCCCTGGCCGGGCTGGTCGCCCTCAAGCTCGTCTTCGGGTTGCTCGGGCCGCTGGTGGCGTTGCTCTTCTGGCTGGTCGGGTTGGCCCTCAAGGTGCTGCTGCTCGGGGCGGTCGTGTATTTCCTGCTGCGGCTGGTCAGCCCGGCCACGGCGGAGCGCATCGAGCGGGCCATCCGGAGCTGACGTGGGGGGCGCGTGCCCCACCTGGCCGGCACATGACAACGGGGCGACCAGTCAAAGGCTGGTCGCCCCGTTGTGCGTTTGGTCCCTACCTGCCGGTGGCTCGCTCAGTCGCTCAGTCGTTCCCGCCGGCGGCGCGATCGCCGGCGCCGTCGTCGCCGGCGGGGCCGCTGCCCTTGCCGTCGCCACCATCCTTGCGGCCGCGCGACCGTCGGGCTCCACCGCGGCGCCCGCGGCGTCCCCGCCGCCGAGGACGCGGGGCCCCTTCCGACATGCTTTCCACGCCGGCGACGTCGTCATCGCCGTCGTCCCCGTCATCGCCGTCATCAAACCCACCGGCCGCCTCGAGGGTCGCCTCGTCGCCGTCCACCGGCGCGGGCGTTCGGCGCGGGCGCCGCGGGCGCCGCGGGGCAACCGGCTCCCCGTCGATGTGGTCACCCGGGGAGAAGCGCACGGGTTCGTTCACCGTCATCGGGGCGACGCCGTTCACCTGCCCGGCTCCGTCGCCCGTTTGTGTACGCTCGCTCCCCTCCCCCTCCCCCTCCCCCTCCTCCTCACCTGCGCCGCCGACCTCGCCGTTCTTGCGACGACGCCCCCGCCGCGAGCGGCGGTTCCGGCGCCGCTTGCGCCGCGGCTGGCCATCGGCGCCAAGCTCGGTCTCGCTGTCGGTCTCGCTGTCGCTGTCGCTGTCGCCGACGCCGTCGCTCTCGATATCGCTCTCACCTTCGATTTCGCCCGGCTCGTCAACGCCGGCCCGCCGCGACTCGGCGCGTGGACGCACGGCCTCCTCGTTCCGGAGCACGACCTGCTCCTTGCTGACCGTCTCGTCGGGCGTGTCGTTTGCCGGCGGGCGAGCGGCGCTGCTGGCGGCGGGCACCGGCAGCGACGCCGTCTCGCCCGGGGCATTCGCCCCCGGCGCCTCGCGCCGGACCGGCGCGGCGAAGGGATCGTCGAGCGATCGCGTGGGATCGGTGACCGGCGACCTCGGCTCCTCGCGCTTGCGGGACGGTCGCATTGTCTCCGCCTCCCTCGGCGCGCCCGATCGCCCCTCGGCCGCACGGTCCGCACGCGCCGTGCGGGTACGCTCACGCGGTTCGCGGGCTTCACGGGGCTCGCGGGCTTCACGCCGCTCACGGCCACGGTCGCCACGCCCAGGCCGCTCCGCCCGCGCCGTACGGTCACCCCGCTCGGAACGCTCGCCGCGATCACGACGGCCACGGCGCACCTCCGGCGCTTCCCCGTCGATGCCGCTCGACCCGTCCCGCTCGCGCACCTTTTCCCGGATGCGCTCCACGGAGAGTTCCGGCTCGTCGCGGCGTTTGCCCCCCTGCCGGGGAGCGCGCCGCTCGTCGGGACCGGTCTCGGCCGGTGAGGAGCCCACGACGGCGCGACGGCCGCGCGAGGCCCACGCCCACTTGAGCGCGCTGATGGTGTCGGCCATGGCCACGCGGCGCGTGTCGCGCATGCGCACGCCGAAGGTGGGCTCCAGGGGGACCGACTCCACCCGCCGCGCATGCGGCGCGAGACGCAGCAGCAGGTCGGCGTTGGCCGTCCAGCTGTCGCCGCTCACGAGCGGTGACGAGCCCGCCACGCGAATGGCCTCGCGCAGCGCCGAAATGCGGACCAGCCGCATCGATGCCGTGAGGTCGGCCACGCCGCTGACCTTCACGAAGGGACGCATGGCCCAGTGGCCGTACTTGAAGAGTCGCTTCACGGCGGTGGGGGCGTCGGCCACCGTGAGGCGTTCACCCACCACGAGATCCGCGCCCCCTTCGAAGCGGCGGGCGAATTCCGGCACGACGACCGGCGGATCCGTGAAGTCTCCCTGGAGCAACAGCACTGCATCCCGACGCGGATAGCGCGTCAGGGTGGCCACGTGCCGCAGCAGGGCGTCCACCGCGCCCGCATAGCCCAGCCGACTGCGCCCGCGCAGCACCGACACGGGCATGGCGCGCTCGTATTGCTCGGCCACCGCGGCCGTGTCGTCGGTGCTGGCATCGTCGTATACCACCACCTCGTACTCGCGCGGAAACTCGGCGAGCACCGTGCGGAGCCGCCAGAGCAGCACGCCAATGGTGGCCACTTCGTTGTGCGCAGGAATGGCGAGGTAGAGCACGGGTCGGGTGCGAGGGACGAACGGGCGGGTGCACGGCGGCGGACCACCGACACATTGGCGTACTGGTCTGCGTCCGATAATAACAGGGAAGGGGCTCCGGTGCGGCGGGACGCGGTATCCGGCCGGCTGCAGCGTGGCGTGATGCGCGCCACGAAGACCCACGCGTCCGGAGACTCGTGCCTCCTTCTCGCGAATACCCACGCCCGCCTGCAGCGCGCCGATGCCCATCTGGCCGTGCGTCTCGTCGCGCGCGCACGCGGCGTCCCTGACTGTCGCTCTTTCGAGTCGATGGGACCGCGGGGCTTCCGCCTGGCGGCCCACCGTCGGCTGGCGAACGAGCATGGGCTGGGGCCGGTGCTCGCCACGGCGGCCGAGCAAGTCGGGGCGGTCCGCGTGGCGCTCAATCTGGTCAGTGATCGCCTGCTGTTCCCGCCCGTGCACACCCCCGAACGGCTCATGCGGCAGGTGCGTGACCTCGTTCCGCGGGACGTGGGTCCGGACTGCTGACCCGTGCGGCGTGGTCGCGATCGCCCGCCGTGGCCCCCGGTGACCGGCGACCCGTCGCGCGCGCGGCACCGTTGGCGTATCGCGGCTGAGCGCTTCGTCCCCTAGCTTACGCGCATGTTCGACGAGCTCCGCGACTCCCTCCGGGCCCTCTCCTCCCGCCTCGATCCCGACGAACGCCGTCGGATGGGGCAGGGAATGCGCGAGGCCATGGTGCATGCCAAGCTCGCCATCAACGACATGCGCGCGGCGCTGGCCACGACCGAACAGCGACTGCGCGTCGAGGAAGGCGAGCTGGCAACGGTGCGTCGTCGGCAGTCGCTCGCCGCTGACATCGGTGATCAGGAAACCGTGGCGATTGCCGAGCGGTTCGCGGCACAGCACGCCGAGCGGGTGGCGGTGCTGGAAACGAAACGCATGGCGCAGCAGCAGGAGCTGGCGCTCGCCGAGCGGGAATACGAGGCCATGAGCAGCGACCTGCGCCAGATCCTCTCCGGCGTGGCCCCTGGAGGAGAGAGCCCCGACGCAGCGGCTGCCCGCGAAGTGCAGGCGCTGTTCACCCATGAGGACCCCGGCGCGACGGTCGATCCCTTGGCGTCGGGTGCCCCGGCACGCCGCTCCCGTGTGGAGCGGGAGGCCGATGCGGAAGCCCGTCTGGCCGAGCTCAAGAAGCAGTTCGGACGTTGACGGCATGCTGAGGCAACGGGGGCTGCGATGGCGCAGCGCCGTGTTCGCGCTGTCCTTCGTGGTGCCGACGCTCGAGGCGCAGCAGATCACGCGAACCGACAGTGTGCGAGCGGCGCCCGTCTCCAGTCAGGGACGGTTGCCGGTGACCGGATGCTCCGGTCAGGTGATCAGCGACATCGTGGTCATCACCCAGCCGCCCTTCACCGACCGACTGCCGCGTGACCTGGAGTGGGTGCGCCGCACGGTGCGTGCGCTGCACGTCAACACCCGCGATGATGTGGTCCGCCGATTCCTGCTGCTCAAGGTTGGCGAGCCGTGCAACCAGATCAAGCGCGCCGAGTCGGAGCGCATCCTGCGCGCGCAGCCGTACCTCGTGGACGCCCGCATTCGCGCCTACGACGACGAACAGGGGGGCGTACGCCTCGAGGTGGAGACGCGTGACGATTTCAGTCTGATGTTCGAGCCTCTCATTCGTGGGTCGTCACCCATCTTTCGCGGCATTCGACTGGGGGAGACCAACCTGGCCGGGAACGCCACGCAGGCGGCCGTGGAGTGGCGCGACGGGCTGGCCTACAACGATGTGCTGGGCGTGCAGTACACCGACTATCAGTTCCTCGGCGGGCGCGATGAACTGCGCCTCGAGGCCCGGCGTGAGCCGTTCGGGCAGCGCATGCAGATGCAGGTGGTGCGTCCCTTCTACACGGACCTGCAGCGTCTGGCGTGGATCGGATCGGTGGGTGGCACCCGTGAGCCGCTGCGCTTTCTGCGCGGCGATCTGCCCATGAACGCGGTGAACGTGCGCCGCGCCTTCGCCAATGTGGGTGGCCTCGCGCGCGTGGGGCCGGTGGGGCGCCTCAAGCTGCTCGGGCTGCTGCTCACCCGCGAAGAGGAGCGTACCGATTCGGGGTCGCTGCTGCTGACCCGCGAGGGCGTGTTCCCCGATACGCTGGGGACGCCCGTTCCGCCGTTTCTGCGCCAGAACGTGATGCGCGCCAACGTGCTGCTGGGCTTTCGCGCCCTCCGGTTCGTGCGCGTGCAGGGCTTCGACGCCCTCACCGGCGCGCAGGACATCCGGGTGGGGGTGCAGGCGGGCGTGGCGGCGGGGCACTCCATTCCCGTGGGACCGGCGGTGGATCGCGACCGGTTTCTGGCCACCAACATCTACCTCGGCTGGGGCGGCGAGAAATGGTTCGCGGGGGCGCAAGGGATCACCGAAGCGCGCTACAGCCTCGACCGCAAGCGGTGGGAGAATGTCATCGGCAGCGGACGGGCGGCCTGGTACTTCCGCCCGGCGGTGCGGCAGACCACGGTGCTGCAAGCCGAATGGGCAACCGGGCGGCGCATGCAGGCGCCGCTGCAGCTCTCGCTGGCCGATCGCGAGGGCGGACTGCTGGGGCATCGCCTGTCCACCGATCCGGGAGCGCGCCGGCTGGTCTTTCGCGCCGAGCAGCGGCTGGTGGTTCCCACACGCCTGAATGTGGCTGATGTGGGCCTTGCCGGATTCGCCGAAGCGGGGCGTCTGTGGGCGGAGCGCTCGGTGCCCTATGCCATCGATACGCCGTGGCGCGGCGCCGTGGGCATATCCCTGCTGGCCGCCGTGCCCCCCCGTTCCCGCCGGCTGTGGCGGCTCGACGTGGCCGTGCCGGTGAGCAACGATCCGCGCAAGCGGCTGGAAGTGCGGGTGACCGGCCTCGATCGCAGCCGCACGTTCTGGCGCGACACGCCCGACGTGGAGCGCAGCCGCGAACGGACGGCGCCGACGTCGTTGTTCACCTGGCCCTGAGGGAGGCTGGCGGGGGGGGGAACTACGGGGGGGGGAACTACGCGGGGGGAACTACGCGCGATCGACGACGCGCTGGAACGAACGCGTTGGCACCCACGTGTTGGCGTGGACGCGTTGGCAGCAACGCATGGGGACGCGGGCAACGACGCGGGCAACGACGCGGGCAACGACGCGGGCAACCACGCGGGCAACCACGCGGGGCGACCGAGGCGAAGCCAGGTCGCCCCCCGTCGTTCCCCGGCGTTGTTCCCGGCGTATCCGTTTGCGTGGCCACGCGTTGGTGCCAATGCGTCCCTGCCAACGCGTTCGTGCCAACGCGTCGTTGCCAACGCGTCGTCGATCGCGCGTCGTTCCCCGCGTGGTGGGCCGCCAAGCCACTCTCTACTTCACGGAGGTCATCATGCGGCGTATGGGCACGACCATCGCCAGCAGGATGGCGGTGCTCACGAACAGGGCAATGGCGGTGCCGCTGAACACCGCGGGGGTTTGCTCGAGCTTCGATGGGTCGACATGCCCGCCCACGAGGCCGGCCACGAGGTTGCCTACCGAGGTGGCGAGGAACCAGATGCCCATCATCTGTCCCACATAGCGCCGCGGCGACAGCTTGGTCATGGACGACAGTCCCACGGGGCTGAGGAACAGCTCCCCGATCGTCTGGAACATGTAGCTCATGATGAGCCACCAGGGCGAGACGAGCACCGAACCACCGCTGGCCACGACCTTGTTGGCGGCGAACACCATGAGCAGAAAGCCGAGGCCGGCGAAGGCGAGCCCCATGGCGAACTTGGTGGGGCTCGACAGATCGATGTTCCGCTTGGCCAACCCTACCCACAGGGCGGCGAAGAGGGGAGAGAAGATGATGATGAACAGCGAGTTCACCGACTGAAACCACGTGGCCGGGATGTCGAACCCGAACATCGCACGATCGGTGAAGTCGTTGGCAAAGAGCTGCAGCGACGTGGGCGCCTGTTCGAACGCCGCCCAGAAGATCGCGGCGAAAACGAACAGCACGAAAATCACCGCGCTGCGCTTTTTTTCATCACCGGTGAGGCCGCCAAAGGCGAAGATGTAGCCGAAGAACGCCACCGCGATACCAACCAGCACGAAGGTCATCCACCCGCCGATCTGCTGCGGATCGAGCGCCACGACACCGCTGGCGGCGAGGGCAAACACGATGGCGAGGATCGCCAGCCCCCCGTAGGTGCTGGTACGCACCAGCGACTCCTGCTTCGCCTGCGCCGCCGCATCGGGGTTGCGCACGATGTCCTCACCGATCGTCCCCAGCAGCTTCTTGCCAAACAGCCAGAAGCTCAGCAGGCCGAGCGCCATGCCCACGCCGGCCGCGCCGAAGCCCCAGTGCCAGCTCACGCGCTCACCGAGATAGCCGGTGACGAGCTGCCCAACGAAGGCCCCGGTGTTGATGCCCATGTAGAAAATCGAAAACCCGGCGTCGCGACGAGCGCCCCCTTCCGGATACAGGTCACCCACGATCGCGGAGATGTTGGGCTTGAGCAGCCCCGTGCCCAGCACGATCAGCACGAGCCCCAGGAAGAAGAACACGGTGCCGAGACGGGCGCCGGCAAAACCCGACACGCCAATGGCCAGGTGCCCGCCGGTGATGAGCACGGCGCCGATGAGAATGGCGCGCCGCAATCCCAGCCACCGATCGGCAATCCACCCGCCGGGGAGCGACGCCAGGTAGACACTGGCCGCGTAGATGCCCACGATGGCCGACGCCTGCGTGCGCTCGAGGCCGAACCCGCCCTCATTCAGCGCGGCCGCCATGAAGAGCACGAGCAGGGGGCGCAGCCCGTAGTACGAGAAGCGCTCCCACATTTCCGTGGCGAAAAGCAGGCCCAATCCCTTCGGATGTCCGAAGAAGGAACGATCGGTGGTGACGGCGGTGCTCACGGGGTGGGGACTGAAGTGGAGGGTTCCTTGATGCACGCCACGAAGTGGCCGGGGGCCTTCTCTTCGAGGGGCGGCACAATGCGGCTGCACGCCGCATCCTTGCGCGGATGCGGGCAGCGGGGATGAAACACGCACCCGGACGGCGGGTGTGCCGGTGACGGCGGCTCGCCCGGCAGCAGTATGCGCCGGCGCACGGCACCGGGCTCGGGGATGGGCACCGCCGACAGCAAGGCCTGCGTATACGGCATGCGCGGCGCGGCAAAGAGCGCGGCGCGCGACGCGAGCTCCACGATGCGGCCGAGGTACATCACGGCCACGCGATCGGCCATGTGCGACACCACCGCCAGATCGTGCGCAATGAACAGATACGACAGCCCGCGATCACGCTGCAGGTCGCGCAGCAGGTTCACCACCTGCGCCTGTACGCTCACATCGAGCGCCGATACCGGCTCGTCGCAGACGATGAACGAGGGTTCCACCGCCAGGGCGCGCGCGATGCCCACGCGCTGACGCTGGCCACCGGAGAACTCGTGGGGGTAGCGGGTCGCATGCTCGGCGCGCAGCCCCACCTCGTCGAGCAGGCGCGCCACGCGGCGATCGGCCTCGGCGCCTTCGGCCAGTGCGTGCACAATGAGCCCCTCGCGAATGGCCTCGCCCACGGTCAGACGCGGATTGAGGGAGCTGTAGGGATCCTGAAAGACGATCTGCATGTGGCGCCGCATGCGCCGCAGCGACTCGCCCTGAAGCGCGAGGACATCGGTGCCGTTGAAATGCACCTCGCCACGCGTCGGCTCCACGAGGCGCAGCAGCGCGCGCCCGGTCGTGGTCTTGCCGCACCCCGATTCGCCCACCAGCGCCAACGTTTCTCCCCGGTAGACCGCGAACGACACATCGTCCACCGCCTTCACGGCGCCCACGACGCGCTGCAGGAGACCGCGTCGGATGGGGAAGTGCTTCGTGAGCCCACGCACCGTCAGGAGCGGCGCCCCGGAGGTCGTGTACCCAGGCGTCTCCGCCGCCGCCGAACGCTCGGCGCTCACGGGCGCGATACCTCGGCCACCGGCAGAGCGTGCCGGCGACGGTCGGGCTCCTGCACCAGGTGACAGCGGGCGCGATGCGCCGGCCCCACCTGGTACAGCACTGGCTCCTCCCGCGCGCAACGGTCCCAGGCGTGCGCGCAGCGGTCGCGGAAGGTGCACCCGCCGGGCACGTCGTCCGGCGACGGGACCGTGCCGGGAATGGTCGCGAGCCGCTCGCCCGGTACCGCGTCGAGCCGAGGCATCGCCGCGAGCAAGCCTTCGGTATAGGGCATCTGCGGTGCCGCGAACAGCGCCGCCACCGGTGCCTCTTCCACGATACGCCCCGCGTACATCACGATCACCCGTGAGGCCATCTCCGCCACCACGCCCAGATCATGCGTGATGAGCAGCAACGCCATGCCGGTGCGCGCGCGCAGATCGCGCAGCAGCTCCAGAATCTGCGCCTGGATCGTGACGTCGAGGGCCGTGGTGGGCTCGTCGGCGATCACGAGTTGCGGCGAGAGCACCAACGCCATGGCGATCATGACACGCTGCCGCATCCCCCCCGACAGCTCATGCGGATACTGTCTCGCCCGCACGGCGGCGTCGGCGATTCCCACCTGGGTCAGCATGTCGACCGTGCGCGACCACGCCTCCGCGCGACGGCAGCCGGTGTGCACCTGCACCACTTCGGCAATCTGATCGCCGACGGTCAGCACAGGGTTCAGCGCCGTCGAGGGCTCCTGAAAGATCATCGCCAACTGTTGGCCACGCACCCGGCGCAACGCACGCTCCTCGAGCGTCAGCAGGTCATGCCCGCTGAAACGAATCTGCGTGCCGGGCTCGATGCGCCCCGGCGGCGGCACGAGCCGCAACAGGGACAGCGCCGTGAGCGACTTGCCACACCCCGACTCACCGACAAGGCACACCGTTTCCCCAGCGGCCACGGTGAACGACACGCCGTCCACCGCATGCACGGCCCCGGTCGCGCCGGGAAACGCCACCTGCAGCGACTGCACCTCGAGCAGCGCCTGTTCGCGCGTGGGTTCGGCGGAGGGAGAGGTCACGGGGGACTGGCGGAGGGGACGCGCGACGACCCGGGCAGGACAGCCGAACCGGGGGCGCTCCCGGCAAACTGGACCGGCGCGAAGCGGTCGCGCAAGGCGTCACCCATCGCGTTGCAGAGCAGGACGGGCAGCAGCATGCACACAGCCGGGAAAACGGTGAGCCACCACTGCGATTGCATGAGTCCCACGCCGTCGCGAATGATGTTGCCCCAGCTTGCGGCCGGCGGCTGGATGCCGAGCCCCAGAAAGCTCAATCCGGCCTCGATGCCAATCGTCCCGGCAATGTTGAGCGCGGCCAGGGTGAGCAGCATCGGGGCGAGATGTGGCAGCAGATGCCGCTGCAACAGCCTTCGCGTCGGTATGCCGGTGGCTGCAGCGGCGAGCGTGAACTCCCGTGCGCGCAGTGCGCGCAGTTCGTCGTGCACCAGACGCGCCACCGCATACCATCCGGTCAGCCCCGTGAGCAGCACGAGTGCCACAAGGCCCATCGGCCCGACCGCGCCGAGCACACCAAGCAGCACCAGCAGTCGGGGCACGGAGAAGGCAATGTCGAGCAGGCGTGCCAGCAGGGTGCTCACCCGCGTCGACGCGAACGCCATGGCGGCCCCGTACGCGGTGCCTACGCTGAGCGCGATGGCGACGGCGCTGAGCGCGAACCCCAGCGATACCCGGGTACCGGCAAGTACGCGGCTGAGCACGTCACGCGAGTAGGGATCGGTGCCGAACGGGTGCGCCAGCGACGGCGGACGATTCTTGAGGGCCAGCAGGTCGAGCGGCAGGTTGGGCTCGTACGGGGCGAGCCATGGGGCCACCAGCGCCACGCCTGCCAGCGATGCCAGCAGCCACGTTCCCGTACGCAGGGGGCGCGACGAGGTGCCGGAACCGGCCGAGGGCGACATCATGACGTGGCCGCGTTGGGGCGCGCGCCGGCCGCGGGGCGTGGCGTATCGGCCGCCACGCGCGGGTCGGCCACACCACGCAACAGGTCAATGACGGTCGTGGTCAGCGCAATGACGAGCCCCTGCACGAGCACGCACCCCGCGACCACGTGGTAGTCGCGCGCGTTAATGGCGTTGAGCATGGTGAGACCCAGGCCGGGCCACGAGAACACCTGCTCCACGAACACCACGCCCAGCATGTTGATGGGCACGAGGATGCCGAAGACGGTGAGCACCGGCGGCACCGACGCACGCCACGCCTGCCGATACACGCGCCCCGGTGAGAGGCCGGCGGCGAACGCCGTGCGCACGAAGGGTTCGTGCAGCACATCGCGCATGCTCTGGCGCTGAATGCGCGTCAGCGTGGCCGCGTCGATCAGCGCGACCACGAACGTCGGCAGAACAAGATGCCGCAGCCGATCGAGCAGCCGTTCGCCGGCCGGCAGGTACGCGTGCAGATCACTCACGAGACCGCCACTCGGCAGCACCGGCCAGATGACGCTGAACAGCAGCAGCAGAAACAGCGCCACGGTGAATTCGGGCAGACCGTACAGCACGAACACAATGATCGTGAGCACGCGATCGAGCGGTCGCTGCGCATGGATGCCCTGCCACACGCCAACGACCGAAGCCGCGAGCAGGGCGAGCAGCAGCCCCGGGACGACGAGCATGAGGCTGTTGGGCAGGGCATCCAGCACGACATCGAGCGCGGGGCGCTGCTGGAGCGTGGACCATCCCAGGTCGCCCTGGACGAGAGCCGCCAGCCACCGCAGATATTGCACGCCGAGCGGGGCGTCGTACCCGTAGATCTCGCGCAACTGGGCGCGCACGGTGGCGGGGACTCCTTCGCCCAGCGCGGTCAGCGGATCGCCCGGCGCGAGTTGCAGGCACACGAAGGCGAACGTCGCCGCCGCGAACGTTGCCATGGCCCCCTGCAGCATGCGCGCGCCCAGGCGCATCCGGCCGGTGGTCAGCGCGAGCCTCCAGGGGCGCGCAGGCCGATGCGGTCGCGATCGAGACGCTGTGCCGGATCGACCCGCCACTCGGCGAGGTCGGCATACCACCCGTCGGCCCGCAGCGGCGGCACGATGAGCCGCCGGTGCATCACCACCGGCACGCGCTGCTCGTACAGCCAGATCGCCGGCACGTCGTTCACGGCCAGTTGAAACGCCCGGGTCCAGTACGCGCGACTGCGTACCGGATCGAAGCTCGACAGCGCGCTGTCGGCCAGCGCATCGAAGGTCCGGTTACGATAGCGCACCTCGTTGCTCGCCCCCGTCGACATCCAGGTCTGACGAACGCCCACGAGCCCGGGGCTGGTGGCCCAGCCGCTCAGTGAGGCGTCGAAGCCCAGCGCCGCGGTGCGCTCCATGAACGTGTTCACTTCCAGCTGCAGCGGTGTGGCCTTGACGCCGATGCCCCGGAACTGCTCCTGCAGCAGCACCGCGAAGCGCTGCCGGGTGACACTGATGTTCGGCACCAGCATCTCGAAGGCGAGCGACCGGCCGTTGCGCTCCCGTACGCCGTCGCCATTGGTGTCACGCCACCCCGCCGAGTCGAGGAGCGCGCGCGCGCCGGCGGGATCGTACGGGATCTGGCGAATGGCGGCCGTATCGGGCATGAGCACCCGCGGCGCCGGACCCAGCGACACGACGCCGAGCGAGTCGAAGACGTTGCGCACCAGGCGCTCGCGATCGACCCCCATGGCGAGGGCGCGGCGCACGAGCGAGTCACCGAAGACGGGATGCGGGCGCGTGGTGTCAGCCGGATCGCGCTGGTTGAGGCCGAGGAAGGTGTACGCGAAGGCGGGATTCACCACGAGGCGCAGCGACGGCGTCTGTGCCAGCTGCGCGAGGTTTTCGCCGCGCACCATCTCGAGGAAGTCCGCCTCGCCGGCGAACAGGCGCACCGTGGCCGCCCCGATGTCGGGGGTGAAACTCCAGATGACACGGTCGAGCTTGGCCCGTCCACGGGCGTTGGTCGTGTCGGCCACCACCTCGATGCGCTGTCCGGCATCCCACCGCACGAAGCGGAATCGTCCCGTGCCCACCGGCCGTCGCGCGAACGGTGCGCGCCCCACCTGCGCCATGGGAATGGAATCGAGCAGGTGCGACGGCAGGATGTACATGGGGTACGTGGCGTCGTAGAACTGCTGGGGCAGGCGACGCTTGAACCAGAATACGGCCGTGCGGACATCGCGCGCGGTCACCGAGTCGATGTTGCCCAGCACCGATCGCAGTTCGGCGCCAATGCTGTCGCTGGTGTAGGCGCGATAGGTGTACACCACGTCGGCGGCGCGTACGGGAGCGCCGTCGTGCCAGCGGGCGGTGCTGTCGAGCGCAAAGGCAATCGAGAGGGAGTCGGCCGCCCAGCGCCACGAGGTGGCTAATCGCGGCTGAAAGCCGGCGTCGCCGTAGGTCTCGAGCGCGGGACCAATCTCCGCCAGTCGGTCGAAGAGCGCGCTGACGACGGCGCCCCCCTGGGTGCCAGTCACCTGCGGCGGAAACAGCGTGTTTGGCTCGGCCGGGACCGCCACGACGAGGGTGCCGCCCACATCGCTGGTGGTGCGCGCGTCGGGCCGGCGATCTCCGTTGCAGGCGGTCGGCCCGGCGAGCGCAGCGACCGCGGCCGCCAGCAGCAGTCGCCGTCGTTGCGCGCGAGTGGGACGGAGCGAGAGGGGCATCACGGCGGGTGAGAGCGGAAAGAGGTGGCGCCGAAAGATAGGATGGGCGGTGCCCGCTACCGGCGCCAGAGCCATGTGGGATCGGCGAACCGGGAACGGTGCGCAGCCAGCAGCGCCGTCCAGGCGTCGGACGCGACGAACGGCGTCACGTCACCCACCCGCTGCAGCCGTTCACGGGTGGCGGCATAGGTGCGTTGGCGCAGCGCGTCATCGTCGTGGCCGGGGAGCAGGGGGCGGAGCGCCGCGGCGGCCGGCGGTGGCGCGTTGCTGCCGCTGACCGGCGCGAGCTGCGCCTGCACGTCTTCCAGGAGGATACTGCCATGTTGCAGGTAGCCGTCGCCGTGGCGCCAGACGGCGCTGCCCACGAGCTTGCCTCCCGCGACGCTCAGTTCGCCGGCCGCGGGGTGGTCGAAACACACAGGCCCGTCGGGCGTCATCGGGACGCCCCCGGCGGAGAACTCCACTGGCAGCCCAAGGGACCGCAGGGCATCACGCAGCACGGTGTTGATGGCGTCATACGCCAGGCGCCAGGAGAGCGGCTGCGGCCACGGCATCGCCACACTGTACGTGAGCTCCCGCGCGTGGAGCAGCGCCCGGCCACCGGTTGGCCGCCGCACGGCAGCCAGCCCCGCGTCGGCGAGCCAGGCGGGGGTGATACGCCCTACCACCCGCTCGTTGCGGCCGAACGAGACGGTCGGCTGCGCCCACCCATACCAGCGCCAGATCCCCTCGCCCGCCCGCACCGTGGCCAGCAGCGCGTCGTCGGTGGCCATGTTGGTCACGCCGTCGTGATCGCCGTCCTCCCACCACTCCCAGTGGCGGGGGAGTCGGGCGTCCGGTCTGGACCCGCTTCCCTGTACCTGCGCCCGGGAACGATCGGGCGCGGCCGACGTTCGGTCGCTGCGCATCGGCGTTAAATTACCGAGGCTGAGGGATATCGCGCAGACATCGGCGCCATGCCGGTGCCGCGCCCCGCACCCGTTCGTATTCCGTCGCCACCACGGACCGGCTCCGAGTGGCGTTGCCCGATTTCTTCCGAGGATGGTCATGGCCCCCCGCACCATCTCGCCCGCGGTCGCCGCGGTCGATTCGTTCATTCCGCGACATGTCGGTCCCAGTGTTCCCGAGCAGCAGCAAATGCTCGCCGCGCTCGGCTACGACTCGCTCGACGCGTTCATCGACGCGGTGGTCCCGGAGCAGATCCGCTTTCGCGGCACGCTGAACACCGGGCCGGAGCGCTCGGAAGCGGAGGTGCTGGCCTCGTTGCGGCAGATCGCAGCCCGGAATCAGGTGTATCGCTCGTTCATCGGCATGGGCTACTACGGCACGCATACGCCCAATGTGATCCTGCGCAACATCATGGAGAATCCCGCCTGGTACACGGCATACACGCCGTACCAGGCCGAGATCGCGCAGGGGCGCCTCGAGGCGCTGCTCAACTACCAGACCATGGTGGTCGATCTCACCGGGCTGGAGATTGCCAACGCCTCGTTGCTCGACGAGGGCACGGCGGCGGCCGAGGCCATGGCGCTGGCCTTCGCTGCCAAGGGGAGTGCGACCAAGAACGTGCTGCTGGTGGCGGCCGACTGCCATCCGCAGACGATTGCCGTGGTGGCTGCGCGGGCCGCGGCGCGCGGGGTGACCGTCGCGGTGGGCGACGCGCGCGAGTTCGTCGTCACCGAGCGCGTCTTCGGCGTGCTGCTGCAATATCCCGGCACGGACGGCGCGATCGTCGACTATCGCGCGCTCACGGAGCAGGTGCATGCGGTGGGGGCCATGGCCATCGTGGCGAGCGACCTGCTCGCGCTCTGCTTGCTGACGCCACCCGGCGAGTGGGGGGCCGACATCGTGGTCGGCAACTCGCAGCGGTTCGGCGTGCCCATGGGCTACGGTGGCCCGCACGCCGCCTTCTTTGCCACGCGCGACGAGTACAAGCGGCTGTTGCCCGGGCGCATCATCGGGCTGTCGCGTGATGTGGAGGGCGCGCCCGCGCTGCGCATGGCACTGCAGACGCGCGAGCAGCACATCCGCCGCGAAAAGGCCACCAGCAACGTGTGCACGGCGCAGGTGCTGCTCTCGGTCATGGCGGGCATGTACGCGGTGTATCACGGCCCGGCCGGCCTCACGCAGATCGCCGAGCGGGTGCATGCGCGCGCGGGCGCCCTGGCGGCGGGGCTCGAGCGCCTGGGCTTTGCCATCACGCACGAGCAGTACTTCGACACCATTCGCGTCGAGGTCGGGGCGCACGGGCAGCAGGACATCCTCGCGGCGGCCGACGCGCATCGTCTCAACCTGCGTGTGCTGGAGCCCGGGACCCTTACCGTGTCGGTCGACGAGACGACGACGGAGCAGGACGTCGCCGACCTCTGGCAGGTGTTCAACTCGGGCGCGGCCGTGGACTTCCGCTACGCCGACGTCGCCGCCGAGGTGGACACGCGCTACGATGAGCGGTTCCGCCGCGTGGCGCCGTTCCTCACGCACCCCACGTTCCACCGGTACCACAGCGAAACCGAAATGCTGCGGTACATGTACGCGCTGCAGGCCAGGGATTTCTCCCTCGTGCACGGCATGATCCCGCTGGGGTCGTGCACCATGAAGCTCAACGCCACCGCCGAGATGATTCCGGTCACGTGGCCGGAGTTCGGGCAGCTGCACCCGTTCGCGCCGCGCACCCAGGCCGAAGGGTACGCGCAGCTGTTCCGTGAGCTCGAGCACGACCTCGCCGAAGTGACCGGGTTCGCCGGGGTCTCGCTGCAGCCCAATGCGGGTTCGCAGGGTGAGTACGCGGGGCTGCTCGTCATTCGCGCCTACCACGCGGCGCGCGGCGAGGCGCACCGCACGGTGTGTCTCATTCCGCAGTCCGCGCACGGCACGAACCCGGCCTCGGCGGTCATGGCAGGCTTCGGCGTCGTCGTGGTGAAGACCGATGCCGACGGCAACATCGACGTGGATGATTTGCGCGCCAAGGCCGAACAGCATTCGGCCAACCTCGGCGCGCTCATGGTGACCTACCCGAGCACGCACGGCGTGTTCGAGGCGCGCATCAAGGAGATCACGGCCATCATCCACGAGCACGGTGGCCAGGTGTACATGGACGGCGCGAACATGAACGCCATGGTCGGGGTGTCGCGTCCGGGTGATCTGGGTGCCGATGTGTGTCACCTGAATCTGCACAAGACCTTCTGCATCCCGCACGGCGGCGGTGGCCCCGGCATGGGGCCCATTGGCGTGGCCGCGCAGCTGGTCCCGTTCCTCCCCACCCATCCCGTGATCGCCTCGCACGACGTGAGCACGGCCATCGGCCCGGTATCTGCGGCGCCGTGGGGGAGCGCAAGCATTCTCCCCATCTCGTACGTCTACATCAAGATGATGGGTGGCGACGGGCTGGCGTATGCCACCAAGGTGGCCATCCTCAACGCCAACTACATCGCCAGGCAGCTCGAGCAACACTATCCCGTGCTGTACCGTGGGCAGAACGGACTCGTGGCGCACGAGTGCATTCTGGATACGCGTTCGCTCAAGGGTGCGGCCGGCATCGAGGCGGAGGATCTGGCCAAGCGGCTCATGGACTACGGCTTCCATGCGCCCACGCTCTCTTTCCCGGTGGCCGGCACGCTCATGGTCGAGCCCACGGAAAGCGAAAGCAAGGCCGAACTCGATCGCTTCATCGAGGCCATGATCGGCATGCGCGAGGAAATCGCGGCCATCGAGCGCGGTGAGGCCGATCGTGAGGACAACGTGCTCAAGAACGCGCCGCACACGGCAACGCACTGCACGGCGGATGCGTGGGCGCACCCGTACACGCGTCAGCAGGCGGCGTATCCCACGGCGTGGACCCGCGAGCGCAAGTTCTGGCCCACCGTACGTCGCGTGGAAAGCGCCTTTGGCGATCGCAACCTGGTGTGCGCCTGTCCGCCCATCGAGGAGTACGCGCCGGCGTCGGCGTGAGCAGCGCTGCTGGCGGTCCCGCGCCAGCAACGCCCGAGGGCCCCGGAGCATGACGCTCCGGGGCCCTCGTGGCGCATGGTGGGGCGGTTATTCGCCGAGCTGTGCGCGGTAGGCGTCGGGCGACATGAGCCCCGCGTCGCCGCCAGCGGTCATGCGCACCTTGATCATCCAGCCATCGCCGTACGGGTCGGTGTTGATGAGCGCGGGCTCGCCGTCGAGGCGCCCATTCACCTCGAGCACTTCCCCGGCCACCGGCATGAAGAGCTCCGACACGGCCTTCACCGCCTCGACCGTCCCGAACACGTCGTGCGAACCGTAGGTGGCGCCCACCTTGGGAAGCTCCACGTACACGATGTCGCCCAGCTCACCCTGCGCATAGTCGGTGATGCCGATGAACACCACGTCGGATTCCGACGTGGCACGGACGTATTCATGCTCCTTGGTATAGCGCAGGTCGGCGGGGATATTCGACACGAATGGCTCCGGAAGGGAAGGAAGAACCGAACCCGGGAAGTATCCGCCCCGGGACCCGGAAGGGGAAGCGGTTTGCTACAACGGGTTTGCTTCCCGCTGCGCGGCGCGGGCCTCGATCTGCGTCCACAGCGCCTGAACATCGGCGGCCAATGCGTCTCGGTCGCCGCTGTTGTCGATGACCCAGGTGGACCCGGTCCGCTTGCGTGCCGATGGCCACTGCGCATCGATCATGGCCTGCCCCTCCTCGGCGCCCAGGCCACGATCGCGCACGAGGCGGGCGAGGCGTACGGGCTCTGGCGCATCCACGAGAATGACCGCATCGAAGGCGTGCTCGAGTCCCACCTCGAACAGCAGCGGAATGTCCGACACCACGATGCGGTCCCCGCGGGCGTGAGCGGCCGCTACCGCCTCCTCACGCAGCTGTCGCACCGCCGGATGCACGATGGCGTTGAGCGCGTCGCGGGCCACTGCGTCCCGGAACACCCGGGCGCGCAGGGCGGCGCGGTCGAGCGACCCGTCGTGTGCCAGCACGCCGGGTCCGAAGCGTTCCACCACGGCTTCGAGCCCCGGGGTGCCGGGGGCCACCGCGGCCCGGGCCAGTTCGTCGGCGTCGATGATCGTGGCGCCGTGCGCGGCGAGCAGGGTGGCCACGGTGGACTTGCCGGAGGCGATGTTGCCGGTGAGGGCGACGTGGAGCATGGGGGAAACGTAGGGGCAGATCGCGTGGGCGACCACCGGCAGACGGCAGACGGCAGGAACGACAGTGGGCAGACGGCAGGGATGCGGAAGAACGAAACGGGCGCCACTGCTTCGCAGGGCGCCCGATTTCCTTCGCGGTTGGGACATCGGCGGCGGCGCATCGCGCACGCCGCCGTGTTGTTCTTCCGCATCACTCCTGTCTGCGTGCTGTGGTTCCTGCCGACTGCGGTCTGCTGTTCAGCACCGTTTGCCGACCACCGGAACCCCTCCGCCGTTCACGCTGCCGCCGAGTCCTGCAGGTCATCCTCATGATCCGCGATCTGCCGCCGCTTCTCGCGGTTCACCAGCAGCTCCTGCATGACCCAGCTCGCTCCGCCTCGGAGGCGGATCTGGTGTGGCGTGCAGCCGAGATAGCGCTGGCAGGTGTTGCGGAACGCCGAACCGGAGGGGAAGTCGAGCGCACTGGCCACGCCGTCGGCGCTGCGCGAACCATCCTCGAGCATGCTGGCCGCCACGATGAGCCGACCCCAGGTCAGCAGCTGGTGTGGCGGCGGCAGTTGCGCGCCCTCGAGGCGCTTGGAGAGCAGCCGGCGGGAGACGGCGATGAGCCGAGCCAAGCTGTCGGGGGTGAGCCGCTCGTGGGCACGCGTCACCGACAGCATCACGGCGTCGCGCACCACGCTGCGGAGGCCGGTGAGGTGCGGCTTGAGCAGACTCGACACGCTGCGCGCCTCGGCCTGGTCGAGCAGCGCAGCCAGCAGTTGCGGCGTGTCGGTTTCTTCTGCCACGACGAGCACATCGATGCCGCAGCGTCCGGCGTCGAACATGTCCTTCGCCCGCTCCCGTGTCAGGTCCACGTACGCCACGAGTGCCGCGCGCGGCACGCGAATGCGCAATTGACGCACACGTTCGAAGTCGGCGCGACCGTCGACGTACAGGTCGAAAACGACCACATTGATGGGCCCTCGCTCACAGGCACGCGTGAGGGAGGTCCAGTCTTCGCATGGCACGAACCGATACCGGTCGCGCGCGGCGCTGCGCAGCCGTGCGAGCCGGGGTTCGTGTGCGAGCAGCGTCGCGATTACACCCATGCGACGATCCGTCCGGGGAAAGTGAGGAGAAATGCCATCGGGTTCGGCAGAATGACGCCCACCCCGCGTCACGCGTCACACCGCTCCCGGTCGGGGCCGCCGCCGACCGTCCAGGCGTGCCCTCCCTTGCCCCCTCCGGATCGCCAGGGTACCGGCGGCGCGGGCCCCTACAGCAGGGACTGCTGCGCCTCGTCGCGCCGCGGTACCTGATGGCACGCCCGGCAGCGGGCCTCGTAGGAATCCGAGGCACCCACCATGATGGTCGGCGAATCGTACGGCGCCGGTTTTCCGGCCAGCAGTCGTTGGGTGCGGCTGGCCGGCGACCCGCACAGCACGCAGATGGCATGCAGCTTGTCCACCACTTCGGACATGGCCATGAGCTGGGGCATGGGGCCGAACGGTTCACCGCGAAAGTCGGTATCGATGCCCGCCATGATGACCCGGCGTCCGCGATCTGCCAGCCCCGACACCACGTTCACGATGCCCGCGTCGAGGAATTGCACCTCGTCGATCGCGATCACCTGCGCCATGGGATCGAGACGGAGCAGGATCTGCGACGAGGAATCGACCGGCGTGGCATCGAAGGTGCGCCGGTCGTGACTCGATACGGCCCACAGCCCGGCGTAGCGGTCGTCCAGGTGCGACTTGAACACCTGGACGCGCTTGCGGGCAATCGTGGCGCGCCGGACCCGACGCAGCAGCTCTTCGGTCTTGCCGCTGAACATCGAGCCGGCGATGACCTCCATCCATCCACCGGATGCCTGAAAGCCGCCACTCACGCGTTACGCCTCGTCGCCCCGATCGGTCGACGGCCGTGCCGGCCGTTCGCGCTTCGCGTGCTTCATGCGCTCGGCACGTTCCGTCCACTCACTGCGGCCCTCGGTGCGCTCTCCCACGGGGCGATCCCCCCAGCTGCGTCGCTCATCGGCGGCGCGGGGCGGACGACCACCACCGAAACCACCGCCGAAGCCACCGCCGGCGCCGCCGCGCGGGCCACGGTCGGCCCCGCGTTCGCCGCCAAACTCGCGACGCGGACCACGCTCACCACGATCGCCGCCGCGTGCGGGGCGCTCGCCGCCGAAGTCGCGGCGCGGGCCGCGATCACCGCCGCCGTCGCGACGCGGACCACGCTCACCGCCGAAGTCACGGCGCGGCCCACGCTCGCCACCGAAGTCACGGCGCGGCCCACGCTCGCCACCGAAGTCGCGGCGCGGCGCGCCACGGTCACCACCGAAGTCCCGTCGCGGGCCGCGGTCGCCGAAGCCACCGCGCTCGGGACGCTCACCCCCGCTGCGCTCATCGATGCGCGCACTCAGGCGACGGCCACGCAGCGTGGCGCTCCCCAGCGCGGCCACGACCTTCGCGGCGTCCGGGGCGTCGAGCTCCACGGTGGCGTGCGACTCGAACAGGTCGACCTGGCCGATCTTCTCCCCCGGTACCCCCGCCTCGTTCGCGATGGCGCCCACGATGTCGCCCACCCGCACGTTGTCGCGCTTGCCCGCGGCAAGGAACACCCGCTGGCGTCCAGCCGGCGCCGCCGGCGCATCGCCGGCACGCGCGCTCTCTCGGGGCGTCTCACGCATCGTCGACTTGGCGCCGGCGGCGGCCGCCTTGGCGCGCACGGTGATGGCCTCACGTCGCGCACTCTCGTAGAGGCGCAGCGCCGCGCAGGCAATCTCGAGGGCGTCGTGCGACTCGAGCAGCGGGGCGAGCAGTGCGAGTTCGCTCGCGGCCGCATGGCCGTTGCCCAACGTGGTGCGCAGGGCGTTGCGCAGCTGCTGGACACGGTCCTCGGCAGCGGCCTTGCGGGGCGCCGGCGTCCACGCTTCCGCGAGACTCTGTGTCATGCGCCGGAACGCCGGCAGTTCATCGGGCAGCAGCAGGGCCACGGCATCGACCGGCCGCATGGCCAGCGACTCGACCAGCGCCTCGAAGGTGGCCGGTTCCTCCCACAGCACCGCCATCGCCACGTGCTGCGCTGTGGGCTGCCGGGTGACCTGCACCGAGAGGCCGTCGACGACAAGACCGAGGCGCGCCAGCGCCGCGGTGGCGTCGGCAACACCGGCGTCGGTGGCGGCGATGATGACGAGCGATGGCGGGTCCGTTTCGTCGAGCACCAAACGCAGGGCGTCGACCCGCCCGGAGGGTGCCGTGAGAATGAACCGCGGGGTGACCGCGAGCGGCGTGTCGCCAACGAGGAGCGGCGTCATGCGGCGCGCGCGTCGCAGCTGCGCCTCGAGGAAGGCGTCGCTGGCTTCGGTTTCGCGTTCGAGCGTGGCCACGCGGCTCACGTTTTCCGGCGTGTCCCCCAGCAGGGCCTGCAACGTGTCGGCACCGTTGGCCGCCAGCATTTCGTCGAGGCCCACTATGACGACCGTCTGCAGCTGGTCCACACCCAGCGCCGCGTCGCGGCGCAGCGTGAGCAGATCGGCGGGGGTGCCGGTGACCACGCCCACGGGGGCGAGCCCAAGCACACGGCGGGCGCGGACGGCCCCGGTGACCGGGACCACGCGTACTGCGGGATCGGCCAGCAGACGGCGTGCCTGATCGGCGGCCGCCATGGCCTGTTCGATGGTGGGGGTGATGACGAGGCACACCGGGGCACCGGCGGCGCCGCCCTGCCGGCTGCGCTCCACACCGGGGCGCATGGCCGCGGTCATCGTCCGCAAATCAGCGGGGCCCTCAAGCACGATGTGCTGGCTCCGCGTCGCCCCTGGCGACGAGTCTTCCCGTTCCTGCTCGCTCACACCCACCCCATCAGTTGTTAGTCAGCCCGGCAGCCCAACTGCCGGTGTCGTGCGCCCGGTTGGCGCATTGGTCCCACGTGGCGCGTGCTCCCGGAGCGCGCTTAATTGCCTCGAGACGCTCGAGTCCGAACCTCGAAAGATAGTCGGTTTCCGCCCCAATTCCACTCCGGATCCGTCCGACATGCCGCTGTCCTTTCAGCCGTCCCCGAACATCGCCCGACTGAAGGAGTCCGCCACCCTCGCCGTTGCCGCCAAGGCGCGCGCCCTCAAGGCGCAGGGCATTCCCGTCATCGATCTCGGAGCGGGGGAGCCGGACTTCGACACGCCGGCGTTCATTCGGCAGGCGGCCACGCGCGCGATCGAGGCGGGGGCCACGCGGTACACCAACACCGAAGGGATCCTACCGCTCCGCGAAGCCATTGCGGCCGACGCCAATCGCATCCAGGTGCAGCAGCAGCCGGTGACGCCCGGCGAGGTCGTCGTCTCCAACGGCTCCAAGCAGTCGCTCTACAACGCCGTGATGTGCTGCTTCGGCCCCGGTGACGAAGTCCTCATCCCCATTCCGTCGTGGACGAGCTACTTCGAAATGGTCGAACTGGCGCGTGCCGTGTCCGTTCCCGTGCTCGGCGATCCGGCCAACTCGCTCAAGGTGACGGCCGCGATGCTCGATGCGGCAGCCACCCCGCGCACGAAGGGGGTGATGCTCAATTCGCCCACCAATCCCACGGGGGCCGTGTACTCGCGCGACGAACTGGCCGACATCCTTACGTTGGCGCGCGATCGTGGGTGGTGGGTCATTGCCGACGAGATCTACCGGCGCATTGCGTACGAAGGGGACGCCGTCTCGGCACTGGAGATCGCGCCGGCGCGCGACAACCTCATCATCGTGAATGGCGTGGCCAAAGCCTACGCCATGACCGGCTGGCGCATTGGCTGGACCATTGCCCCCGCACCGCTCTCCAAGGCCATGAGTGCCTTTCAGGGGCACACCACCTCCAACGCCGCCGCCGTGTCGCAGCACGCCGCGCTGGCGGCGCTCGCCGAGCGGGAACAGGCCGATGCCGCAGTGCACGAGATGGTGCGCGCCTTCCGCCAGCGCCGCGACGCCGTGCTGCGCGCCTTGGGGGCATTCCCGGGAGTGCAGTACGTGCATCCCGCCGGAGCATTCTACCTGTACCTGAACGTCGACGGATTTCGCGGCGCCGCCGATCCGGGCGCCGCCTTTGCCGCCGCCGTGCTCGAGGAGCAGCAGGTGGCGATCGTGCCCGGCAGCGCGTTCGGGACCCCCAATTGGATTCGCGCCAGCTACGCCACGACCGAGGCCGTGGCGGTCGAAGGGGTGACGCGAATCGCCACCTGCCTCACTACCTGACACCTGGTGCCATGTCGATGATTACCACGATCGTACTCGTGCAGGCTGATCCGCGCAGCATCCCCGCCTGTGCCGTGGCGCTCACGGCCATCGACGGGGTGGCGGAGGTCTACTCGGTCTCGGGAGCCTGGGATCTCGTGGCCATCGTCCGCGTGCCCGACCTCGAGCAGATCGCGACGGTGGTCACACAGGAATTCGCCAAGGTGCCGGGTATTCAGCGCACGCAAACACTCACGGCGTTCCGCCAGTACAGCAAGCGTGACCTCGAACAGGCGTGGGATATCGGCGTCGAGTAGCTGCCACCGACGCCCGCGCGCGTCAGCCCAGGCAGCGTGTCCGCAGGTACTCCCAGTCCGCGATCCAGGCATCGCCACTGAAGCGATAGCTGAATGTGGCCAGCTCGCCGCGTGCGACATTTTCGCCGAATCCGAAGAACAGCTCGGCGCGCCCATCGCCATCGGTGTCGAGTGCGCCGAGAAACCGGCGGCGCGGTGTGAGGCGTGCCGCCGACACGTCGGCCAGCGTGAGCGACGGCCGGTAGCCGTAGGCCCCCTTGTCGAGCACCAGCACCAGCTGCCGCGGGCGCTCCGCCATGCGCGAAGCCCCCTCGGGGAGTTCCTGGGGATCGCTGTACGTCACCACGATCGTGGGACTGGCGGTGGCACCCGTCCCCACGACCTGCACCGTGCGCCGATAGCGCGACATCTTGGACATCGGCACGCCGGCCGACGGCGCCACGAGGGTGGAGACCACGCTCAGCACCCGGTCCAGCTCGCCGGTGGCCAACCCGTTCGCGCGTACGGGCAGCGCCTTGCTCCCGGACGTGAGTAGCTCGACACCGTCGGGCACTGCCACGGCGGCTGCCGGAAGCATCTGGCTGCACCCCGGCAGCGAGTCGAGCGTTGCCCCTTCCCACATACCGCGTCGCGACACGATGGCCCCCAGCGGCTCACTGCCCCGGTACGGCACGAACCGCCGTCCCTCGTGCAGCAGCTGCACATCCAGCGCCCGCCATCCCCGCGGGGTGAGCGAGAGGGTGTGCACGCCCTTGCCGTCAATCGTGGCGAGCGGCACGGCCCGCGTGCCCTCCTTGCCCCGCACCACCCGCATGAGCACCGCGGGAGAAGCGGCCAACAGCGTACTGTCGCTTTGCCACCCACGGTCGACAGCCTCGGGATACAGCTTGCCCTTCACGGCGTCGCAGGCGGCAAGTGACAGCGCGCACATGGCCACGGCGCCGGTGGAGACGGCGCGCGAGGGCCGGAGAATACGTGACAGGATGGACACGCAGGCAGTTTCGTACGCCAGCGGTCGGAAGTCCATTGGTCGGGGAGCATCGCGCGGCGCCCGGGGTATGAGCTCGCGGTGCGCATGGCATTCAGCACGGATCTCTGGTGGCATGATGCGGGTACGGGCCCTCGTGGCACACATGACTTCGACAGGCGCCGTAGTGCATCGGTACGGCCGGTGATGTCCGGCCGAGGATTGGGAAGTGCCGCCGCGGGCATGCTGCTGGCGGCCAGCATGGTTGCCGTACCGGCCGCCGCGCAGCGGGCAGGCACGAGGGGCGTGCAGCTGCTGGTGCGCCCCCATGTCGGGGACACCCTGCAGCTCCATGTCGAACAGGCGGTGCACGTCAGCGGCCGCCGTGTGGATGGCCCCCAGTCAACGGTTCCCCCTCTCCTGCAGGGCAAGCGCGGGGCCTCGCCCGCACCCGACTACGGCCCTCGCGCCGGGCGCGCCAAGACGCGCGTGTCCCATGTCCAGCTGTATGCCCACTCGCTGGTGGAGGCGAGTGATCTGACGGAGACGACGCTGCTGGCCACGACCGATTCGATCGTGATGTGGAGCGGCACCACCGGCGACGCGGTGCGGCCGGTGCGCCTGCCCGTTCAGGAGGGCAGTCGGTACGTCCGTGTCACGGTCACTCCCGATGGGGCCATGCGGGTGCGCGATCCGGCGTCGGCCGACGCCACGCTCGGCGCCACGCTGGCCTCGGTGCCAGGACTCCTCCCCACCGGGGCCGTACGCGCCGGGAGCACGTGGCAGCGGGAGATGCGGCTCCCGTCGCTGCCGCTTGGCTCCTATCGGGCCGACGGCGTGGTGCAGGCGCGCCTCCGGCTCGACTCGCTGTCTCGTGGTGGCCGCCACGCCTACATCTCCCTCGTGGGTGTGCTGCGGCGTGATGGTGCGGCACGCGAGCTGCCGCCGGGTACGCGCGTCATCACCGCCGGCACCCTGCGTGGCACCATGGTCGTGGACCGCAGTCGCGCCTGGATTACCGACGCGCGGACCGTCATGGACGTGCAGTCGGAGGTGGCCCCCGGGCCCGCCGGCACCAGTCGTCCGATGCTGCTGGACATTCGCATCGAACAGCAGGTCCGGGTGCACTGAACGGAGCGGGGCACGTGCCGCGCAGCGATGCGCGCCCCGCTGCCACCCGCGCCGGAGACACCCGCCGTTAGGTTTGGGGATGCGTCTCGTCCACCTCGCCGATCTCCATCTCGGCTTCCGCCAGTACCAACGGCTCACCGCCTCGGGTACCAACCAGCGCGAGGATGACGTCGCGGCCACTGTACAGCGGGCCATCACGCAGATCATCGACGTGGCCCCCGATCTGGTCGTCATCGGTGGCGACGTGTTTCACACCGTGCGGCCGTCCAATCCGGCTATCCTGCACGCCTTTCGTGCCCTCATGCAGCTGCGGGAACGCCTGCCCGAGACGCCCGTGATCATGGTGGCGGGCAACCACGACGCGCCGCGCACGGCGGAAACGGGGTGCATTCTGCGGCTCTTCCGGGAGATCGGCGTACACGTGGCCGATGCGAGCGCGGAGCTGTTCACCTTTCCGGAGCAGTCGCTTGCCGTTTTGGCCGTACCGGATGCCCCCGGTGTTGAGCGACCACCGCTGCTGCCCCCCGAAGGCTTCCGGCATACCGTGCTCCTGCTGCACGGCGAGGTGGCGGGACTGTTGCCGGCGCAGGCCGCGAACGCCGAGCGGGCCGCCATCGAGATTCCGCCGGAGGCGCTGCATGCCGACCAGTGGAGCTACGTGGCGCTTGGTCACTACCACGTGTACCGTGAAGTTGCGCCACGGGCCTACTACAGTGGCTCCCTCGAATACACCAGCACCAACCCGTG
Organism: Gemmatimonas sp.; assembly: GCF_027531815.1. Taxonomy (NCBI): domain Bacteria; kingdom Pseudomonadati; phylum Gemmatimonadota; class Gemmatimonadia; order Gemmatimonadales; family Gemmatimonadaceae; genus Gemmatimonas; species Gemmatimonas sp. The sequence goes on from NZ_JAPZSK010000012.1 coordinate 49,233, forward strand.
GGGCGAACTGCGCGAGGAGCGCGACCGCCGCATTCCCGGCAAGGGCTTCATCGAGCATGACCTGACCCACGGTGTCCATCGCTTTCATCCGGTGACGCCGGCGCGCCCGCTGCTCGATCTTGAACCGATCGACGCCAGCGGGATGGGAGCGGGCGAGATCGATGCGGCCATACGGGCGCGGGTGGACAGCGCGCCGGGGGGGATCGATCACCGCATCGTGCGGGTGACCGTGCGCAACGTGGCCCGTCACGTGGCCCGCGAGCTGGACCACGGGGCGCTGCGCGAGTATCGCCGGCGGGCGATGCACTTCCACCTCGATACGCGACGCCCCGACCCGTTGCCGCGTCGCGCGGGAGGCGGCAACGGCAGCGGCGGAAGCCGCCGCGCCACGCTGCCGGAGATCGTCGGTGATCAACTGCGCGAGCGACCGCTGCCGGCCGACGTGGACCGCGACCAGTTCGTGGCGCTCGGCCTGCGCTATCTGCACCTCGCGGAGGAAGCGGCCGTCGCGGCGCTCCCGGTGATGGACGGCTGAGCATGCGACTCCTTTCGCTCCGCCTGCAGAACTTCCGCCAGCATGCCGACACGCGACTGGACTTCGATCGCGGGTTGACCGGCATCGTCGGGCCCAATGGATCGGGCAAGTCCACCATCCTCGAAGCCATTGCGTGGGCCCTCTACGGCAACCCGGCAGCCCGCGGCACGCGTGACGGCATCCGTTTCTCGCGCGCCGGCGCGCGCGCGCCGGTGAAAGTGGAGCTCGTGTTCGAGCTGGCCGGCCACCGGTACCGCGTCCTGCGCGGACTCTCCAACGCCGAGGTCTACCTCGACGCTGGTGAATCCCCCATCGCGAATACCATCACCGGGGCCACGGAGTTGCTGCAGCGCCGCCTCGGCATGACGCGCGCGGAGTTCTTTCACACGTACTTCACGGGGCAAAAGGAGCTGGACGTGATGGCCGCGCTGGGGGCGGCCGAGCGGGCGCGTTTCCTGTCGCGCGTGCTGGGATACGATCGCATCACTGGCGCCCAGGAGTTCGCCCGCGAGCGTCGGCGCGCGGTGCTGGCGGAAATCAACGGACTCAAGCAGGGCATGGCCGACCCTGACGCCATCTGGCGCGCCGTGGCCGACGCCGAGGCGCGTCTGGCCGTGGCGCGCACGCGATCGGCCGAAGCGGAAACGGCGCAGCGGGACGCGGCCGCGCGGCTGCAGGGGCTCGTGCCCCGGTGGCAGGATGCGCAGTCGCAGCGGGAGCAACGGCTGCAGCTGGCGTCCGAACTGCGGGTGGCCGAGAGTGAGGCGGTGTCGCTGTCGCGCGAACTCGAACGGCTCGATCGTGAACTCGACGCGGTGGCACGCGCGCACGACGAGCTCGTGCCATTGCGCGCGGAGGCCAACGGACTGGCCGGTGTGCGCGAGGCGCTGTCGGCGCAGGAAGAGCTTGCCGCCGCCGGGGCCCGCCGACAGGCGCTGCTCGAACGGGTGGCCGCATACGCCGAAGAGGAGGCCAAGCTCATCGATCGGGCGGCGCGGCTCGAGTCGGCGCCCGCGCTGGAGGTGGAGACCACGGCGCAGCTGCTGGCGTTGCGTGCAGTCCTGGCGCAGGCAGAGCAGGCGCTCGATACCGAGCGTACCGCCTGGGCGCGTGATCGGCAGGAGGCGGAAACGCGTCTCGAGGCGCTGCGCACGCAGTACGCGGAGCTCTCGCAGCAACGGGAGCGACTCGAAGGGTTGGGAGAGGAAAGTCCCTGTCCCACCTGTGGCCAGCCGCTGGGGGCGAACTTCGCCTCGGTACTGGAGCAGCTCAACGAGCAACTCGAGACGGTCCGTGTCGATGGCCACTATTTCCGGCAGCGCGCCGAGCAGCTCTCGGCCGTGCCGGCGAGCATTGACGGCCTCGAAGAGGGACGTCGCGGCCAGCAGCAGGAGGTGGCCGTCGCCGAGCGCCGGTTGGCGCGCATCCAGGCGGCGATGGGAGAGGCCGGCATGGTGGCGGAGCAGCGGGCGCAACTGACGCGTCGGCTGGAGGATGCCACGACGCAGCTGGCGGCGCTGGCGTCCGGCTACGACGCGCATCGGCACGAACAGCTCCGTGCCGAGGTGCAGCGGCTGCAGGAGATCGAAACGCGCATGGCACGGGTGAGCGGACTCCTCGAGCGTGAACTCGTGACCCGTACCGAGCGGGCGCGTGTGCTGGCCGCGCGCGACGCGGCGCGCGAGCGCATGATGATGGTGGAAACGCAATCGGCGGCGCTGGGTATGGATGATGCCACCTACGGCACGGTGCGGGCGGCGTACGAGGCCGCGGCCGCCGAGGCGCAGCGCGCCGAACTGGAAGCGGTGGCTGCGAGCGGCGAAGCCGAGCGGGCGCGCACGGCACTGGACACGGCGGAGCAGGCGCGACGGGAGCTGGCCCGCCTGCAGGCCAGCCTCGATGCGCTGGAAACGGAAAAGCGCGTGCACGATGAACTCGATCGCGCCTTCACCGACCTGCGCAGCGACCTGAATCATCAGCTGCGCCCGGAGCTGGCGGAAATCGCGAGCCGATTCCTCGACGATCTCACCGACGGGCGGTACACTCAACTGGAGTTCGACGAGGAGTATCGCCTGCTCGTGCTCGAGGACGGGGTGCCGAAGCCGGTGATCTCGGGCGGCGAGGAAGACCTGTGCAATCTGGTGCTGCGTCTGGCCATCTCGCAGATGATCGCCGAGCGGGCCGGCCAGTCGTTCTCGCTGCTCATTCTCGACGAGGTGTTCGGTTCGCTCGATGAAACCCGACGGAGCAACGTGGTGGAATTGCTGCGGAGACTGCATGATCGATTCGAACAGGTCATCGTGATCACGCACATCGAACAGGTGCGCGAGGGACTCGATCGCCTGCTGCTGGTGCGTTTCGACGAAACGCGCGGGTGCAGCGTGGTCACCGACGCCACAACGGCGATGGAGGGCGCGTCGTTGTCATCGGAGGTGGAGTTCGCGGCAGGTGCCGCGCCCGCGCCCTGGGGCGAGGGGTGAGCCGATGACCGTGTCGACCCGATCGTTCCGCAGTGCCCGACCGGTTGACGGACCGTTCGTGGCGACGTTGGCGGACATCCCCGAGCTGAACGAGATCTTCACCGAGGCGTTCACCGAGCGCTATCGCAAGGACGGGATGACGGGCGTGCGGGTACCGCCGCTCAATCCGGCTATCTGGCGCTATGCCATCGAGGACGCCGGCGACGGGGCGCTCTGCTGGCGGGATGGGCAGGGACGCCTCGTGGCCTTCAACATGGCGCACCACTCGGGCACAGAAGGGTGGATGGGGCCGCTGTGTGTCCGCCCCGACCAACAGGGCGTGGGATTGGGGAAGGTGGTGGTGCAGGCCGGGATGCGTTGGCTTCGGCTGCAGCAGGCGCGCGTCATCGGCCTCGAAACGATGCCGCGAACGATGGACAACATCGGCTTCTACTCCAACCTTGGCTTCGTGCCGTCGCATCTCACCATCACGGTGACGCTCGATGCGGCGGTCGGCCCCAAGGCACCGCGCCTGCTGTCACAGCTGTCGGCGAGCGACAAGGTGGCCGCGATGGCGGCGTGTCTCGCGCTCACCACGCGCGTGATGCCGGGGTACGACTTCACCCGCGAACTCGAACTGACCGACCGGCTGGGGCTGGGGGATACGGTGCTGCTCGGCCCGCCGCACGATCCGTCGGGGTTTGCCCTCTGTCACTCGGCGCCGCTGGTCGAGGGGCGCTCACGTGACGAGCTGCGCGTGCTGAAGCTCGTGCTCGCGCGCCGCGCTGAGCTGCCGGCGCTGCTGGGGGCGCTGGCCGACCTGGCGCGGCGCACCGGCACACGCCGTCTCGCCATCCGCGTGCAGGGTGACTATCCCGACGCCTATCGCACGCTGGTGGCCCGCGGCGCGCGCGTGCGGTGGACCGATCTGCGGATGAGCGTCTTCGGGTGGTCCGAAGTGCCGCCCACCGAGGGCATGGTCCTGTCGAATTGGGAGATCTGACGCCACCGTGCGCCCGGGGGCGCGGTGGCGGCGTGACAACTACCGCCCAGTGCCGGGGCCGTTGGGCGTGTCGCGCACGACGATGCGCCAGATGATGAGGAACACCCCGGCGGTCAGCAGCAGGTGAATCCAGCCGGGCGCCTCCGTGGCGACGGTGAGCCCGCCCCAGACGACCAGCATCACGATTCCGGCAAGCAGAGTGAGGTCCATGAGACAATCTACTCCAGTGCGCAATTGCGCGTTCCGGGGCCGCATTCTACAATACGCCTCGTATCCATGGCTGCGGGGGCGGGGAGGCTTTACTTCTTGAGCCGATAAGTCCTGAGAAGGGATTCAACAAACGGGTGAACGTCATGCCCCAGTGCGGGGAAGGCGACAGCGCGGTGAGAGTCTTATTGTTTTCTTTGGGCTTCAAGATCACCCTCTTCGTTCCCGTGTTGTTGCGAAGGCCCCGTCCTTGTGGCGGGGCCTTCGCTTTGGGGGTAGCCGACGGAACCAATTCCCTTCCGGCCGGCTTCATTCCACATGCCAATCGTTACCGTGACACGCCGTCTCCGCTTCAACGCGGCGCACCGAGTTCACAATCCTGCGCTCTCCGACGCCGAGAACACCCGGCTCTTCGGCAAGTGCAACAACCCCAACTGGCACGGTCACAACTACGAGTTGGAAGTGTCGGTCCGGGGGCCCGTGGATGAGCGAACCGGTTACGTGATCGACCTGGGGCAGCTGCGGGACGTGGTGGACCGGCATGTGATCGACGAGACGGACCATCGCAATTTCAACATCGACGTCCCCTACACGCAGGGCATCAATCCGACCACCGAAAACGTGGTGGTGGCCATGTGGCGGGTGCTCGCTCCGGCGATCGCGCCCGCCCAACTGGTTCGACTGCGGCTCTGGGAAACCGAGAACAACTATGTCGACTACGAAGGGGAATAAGGACGTGATCCGACCTGTAGCAGGAGTGCCGTCGGGACGTGCGGCGGTCAGCGTCGTCGATCCCGACGACTTCGCCGTGGATGGCAACCTCGCCGAGTACGAAACGATGGTGCGTCGTCAGCTCGAACTGATCGGAGAGGACCCCGATCGTGAGGGGCTACTCAAGACGCCGAGCCGTGTGGCCAAGGCGCAGATGTGGCTCACCCGCGGCTACGGCCAGACGGCATCGGAAGTCATCGGCGACGCCTTGTTCGCGGAGGATCACGAGAACATGGTCATGGTGCGTGACATCGAGATGTACTCGATGTGCGAGCACCACATGTTGCCCTTCTTCGGCAAGGTGCACATCGCCTACATCCCCAACGGCAAGATCGTGGGGCTGTCGAAGCTGCCGCGCGTGGTGGAAGTGTTCGCGCGCCGCCTGCAGGTGCAGGAGCGTCTCGGGGAGCAGATCGCCGACGCGCTGGAAGAGGTACTGCAGCCCAAGGGGGTCGGCGTCGTCATCGAGGCGGTGCATCTGTGCATGATGATGCGCGGTGTGGAGAAGCAGAGCTCGCGGACGATCACGTCCAGCATGCGGGGCCTGTTTCGCGACGATTCGAAGACCCGCAGCGAGTTTCTGCGGCTCGCCCACTCCCCCACCACGTACTGAGCGCCATGCCCGCGGGTGCGCCCCTGAGCGGCCGAACGGCGCTGGTCACCGGGGCGTCACGTGGCATCGGCCGCGCCGTGTCCCGTGCCCTCGCCTCGGCGGGGGCACGACTGTTTCTGCTGGCCCGCTCCCGGGATGCGCTCGAGTCCCTCGCCTTCGAGCTGGGTGGAGGCGCCGAGGCATACGCCTGTGATCTCGCCGATGCGCCCGCTCTGTCGCAGACCGTCTCCGGCGTGTTGGCCGCCGCCGGCGGTCAGGTGGACATCCTCGTCAGCAACGCCGGGATCTTTCCGTTGGCCGCCATTGCCGACACGTCGCCATCCACGTTCGAGCAGACGCTCACCGCCAACCTCACGGCGCCGTACCGGCTGCTGCACGCCCTGCTGCCCGGCATGCGGGCGCAGCGCAGCGGACACGTGGTGACCATCGGGTCGGTCGCCGATCGTCGGATCTTCGGTGGCAATGGCGCCTACTCCGCCAGCAAGTTCGGCGCGCGCGCCCTGCACGAGGTGTTGCGCGAGGAGTGCGTCGGCTCGGGCATTCGCACCACGCTCGTCTCGCCCGCCGCCACGGACACGCCCATCTGGGATCCGGTCGACCCCGACAATACGCCGGGGTTCCCGCCGCGCGCCAGCATGTTGCTCGCGGCCGACGTTGCCGATGCCGTGCTGTGGGCCGTGACGCGCCCTCCACACGTGAACGTCGACGAGCTGAGAATCAGTCGGGCCTAGCGGCGTGCACGCTGCGCGCCGTCGCCGTTAGCTTTCGTCATGCTGAGAGACCTGCTCGATGCGCTGCGGTGCCCGCGTCCGCACGACGAGTCCTGGCTGGTGGCCATGGTGCAGCGTGCCGAGGGCGCGGAACTGCTCGATGCCGACCTGGCCTGCCCCGTCTGCGGCGCCGAGTTCGTCATTCACGAGGGCATCGCGCGCTTCGACCCACCCGTTGCACCGGCTCCGGCCATGGCCGTCGAGGCCGTGCGCCTGGCCGCCCTGCTTGGGGTGACCGAGGGCCAGCAGCCGGTGCTGCTCGCTGGCGTCTATGCCGATGCCGGTGCCGCGCTGGCCGAGCTTGTGCCGGTCCCGCAGCTGTGGCTCAACGCCCGCCGCACGGCACCACGGCCCGCGACCCTGGTGGGCGCGCTCGAAGTGCGCGGACGGGTACCGCTCGGCGTCGAAACGCTGGCTGGCGCCGCGCTCGATGGCGCGCACAGTGACGGGCCGATGCTCGACAGCGTGGTGCGCGCGGTGCGACGGGGCGGTCGTCTCGTGGCGCCCGCCGCCGCGCTGCTCCCGGCCGGCGTGCAGACGGTGGCCCACGACGCGCACGAGCTGGTGGCCGACGTGACAACGCGCGCCAGCGGACTCGTGGAGCTCCGCCGGCGCGCGCCGGATCAGGTTGGCTGAGAAGCGCCCACGCCGCGCGGGTCAGTCCGCGCCGGCGTACAGCTCGTCGATCTGCGCCTTGTACGTCTGGTCGATGACGCGCCGCTTCACCTTCAGGGTGGGGGTGAGCTCGCCACGCTCGATGCTGAAGTCGTGCTCGATGAGCTTCACCTTCTTGGGCATCTCGTAGCTCGCCAGCCCCTTCAGCTGTTCCTTCACTTCCTTCTCCACCTTCGCCTGAATGGTGGGCATGTTCATGAGCTCAGCGCGCGACGTCCACACGATCTGGTTGCGCGCCGCCCACTTTTCCAGCTGATCCCAATCGGGCACGATGAGCACCACCGGGAACTTGCGCTTGTCCCCCAGCATCACCGCCTGCGAGACATACTTGTTGGTCTTCAGCATGTTCTCGATCGGCTGCGGCGCGATGTTCTTGCCGCCGGCCGTCACGATGATGTCCTTCTTGCGGTCGGTGATGCGCAGGAAGCCGTCCTCGAGCACGCCGATGTCACCCGTGTGGAACCAGCCGTCGTCGGTGAGGCACTCCCGTGTGGCCTGCTCGTTGTTGTAGTAGCCGCGCATGACGTGGGGGCCGCGCGTGAGGATCTCCCCGTCCTTCGCAATGCGCACTTCCACACCGGCAATGGGCTTGCCCACCGTGCCGAGCCGGTAGTCCCGCAGGTTGTTCGCCGAGATCACCGGCGAGGTTTCCGTGAGGCCGTACCCTTCGAGAATGATCAACCCCGCCGAGTAGAAGAACTTGGCGATCTCGGGGGACAGCGGCGCGCCGCCGGAAATGAAGTAGCGGATGTTGCCGCCCGTACGTTCGCGCAGCTTCGAGAAGACGAGCTTGTCGGCGAGCCGGTACTGGAATCCGAGCAGCCCCGCCGGCTCCCGCCCCGTCAGCTTCTCGTCGGCCCAGCGTTCTCCCACCCGCTTGGCCCAGAAGAAGATCTGCTTCTTGATCCCACCGGTGGAGACGGCGTTCTCGAGGACACGCGCATAGATCTTCTCGTACAGACGCGGCACCGACATCATGAGCGATGGCTTCACCTCGCTCATGTTCACCGGTACGGTGTCGATGCTCTCGGCGTACGCGATGCGCACGCCGTTGGCGAAGAGGAAGTAATCGCCCGTGCGCTCGAAGATGTGGCTCAGCGGCAGGAAGCTGAGCGCCGTATCGGCGGTGCTGACGGGCATCGTGGCCTTCGTGGCCAGCACGTTCGAGCACAGGTTGTCCTGTGTGAGCATGACACCCTTGGGGTTGCCCGTGGTGCCCGACGTGTAGATGAGGGTGACGAGCTGGTCGGGGGTCACGGCCAGCGCTTGCTCCTTGAACAGCGTCGCGCGCTCACGACTGTCATCTGCCGCGCCCAGCGCCTCCAGTTCGGCCAGCGTGTAGTCGCAGCCGTCATCCTTGTCGGCGGCGAAGCCGATGATCCACTGCACGCCCGGCGCCTGCGCGCGCACGCTCGCCACCTTGCGTGCCTGCTCGGGGGTGGACACAAAGAGGGCGCGCGCCCCCGAGTCGTTCAGCAGGTAGGGAATCTGCTCGGCCGGCAGCGTGGGGTAGATGGGCACATCGGTGACGGAGCTGCAGAGGCAGGCGTAGTCGGCCAGCAGCCACTCAGGGCGGTTCTCCGACAGCAGCCCCACACGGTCCTGCGCCACGATGCCCAGCCGCGCCAGCCCCAGCGCAATGTGGCGCACGCGGGTGAGGATGCTGGCGTGACTCGTGGGCTCCCAGACGCCGTTCACCTTGTACAGGAGGGCGTCGGCGCGCTCGTATCGCTCCACGGCATCGAAGAAGAGCGCGTTGACCGTACCGGGTGCGGGGCGTGGCCCCCCTGCCGCTGCCGTGAGCGGCGACGGGATGCCGGCGAGGGTGTGGTTCAGGGAGGGCACCGCGGACGCGCTGAACGAAGTCATCGCCATCTCCAGCAGGACTGAGGTCGGGTGGGTGCCGGGTGGAATGACGCCGGTCACGAGCCGCCCAGGGTAGGCAGGGGAAAATTGGCTCCGCGCCACGACGGGCGGGAGGGTATGGCTCGGCCCGCTATTGTGACGCCGGCCGGATGATGGGCACGCTGAGGAGGATCGGCGCGCCGGTGACCAGCCGCCCGCGGTAGCGCACGGTGGCTTCCACGACCACCGTGTCGGTGACACGCGCGTTGCCCTGCGGCGTCGGGAAGCGCGCGGCGCGCACCCGGACCCGCCGCCCGGCCCGCCCATCGGGGCTGGTGGTGTCGACCGTGGAGGCGCGCAGCTGGTCGTCGACCAGGAAGACGGCCTGCGACGTGTCGTTGGCCGGGTTGGCGGGGCGGACGAGGCGGAAGCGTACCAGCCAGCCGTTCACCCCGCCGGCGGTGGGACTGGAGCTGTTGCGCACCACCACGGGCAGTTCGCCCGAGGTATTCCCTTCCGCCCGCGCGCGTCCGGTATCGGGGAGGAGCGATACAATGAGCGGGTCGGCGGCACTGGCCGCTTCCACCAGATCGGGGCGCACCGTGGCGATGAGCGGTCGCAGGACCTGCAGCGAGCTGCCAATGCGCGCCGCTATGCGCCCCGAGGCGACGACGCGACGGGCCACGATGATGCCGGTGGCGGTGTCGACCGTGAAAGCGCTGTCGCGCAGGAAGTCGGCGTACAGGTAGGTGGCGCGCGCGCCGTCGATCACGTCGCCGGCCGCGTTGCGCACGACGGCGCGCACGGGGGCGGCGACGCCAGCCTCGTTGCGCAGCGTGTCGCCCACCACCACCGACGGAAACGGAAACGGCGGCAGCTCGATACTGGCGGGGACATCGGGAGCCGTGCCAACGTCGGCACAGCCAACCGCGACGAACACGGCAGCGGTCATTCCGCCAAGCAGCAGGAGACGCGTCACACGAAGCGTTCGGCGAGGCGCATGGCGATGTTCACGTACGCCTGACTCGCCGCATCGGCGGGTGCACGCAACACCACCGGCTGCCCGGCGGCAAAGGCATCGGCCGTGGCCGGCGTTCGCGGCACGGGCGTTTCGAACACGAGGTGCTGAGGAAGATGCTCACGCACGTAGTGTACGACACGCTCACTGGCCGGGTTCCCCTGTTCGTACATCGTGAGGAGAATCCCCTCCAGCGTGAGCTCGGTATTCTCCGCGACCATGTCCTGAATGGTGCGGAGGATCTGCGGCGTGGTCTGCAGCGCCAGCGGCTCGCATTGCAGGGGCACCACCACATGCTGGCTCGAGGCCAGCACCCGGCGCGTAATGGCCCCCAGGCCGGGCGGCGTGTCCACGACCACCACATGGCACCGTTCGCGAGCCAAGGTGAGGAGGTCGGCGAGCACGGTGGTTTCCCCCACCTGCTTCTGGAAATCCCGGTGGTCGGCCGAATCGCTCACGCTGCCCGCAAGAATGACCCGGAGCCAGGGGAGCGCCGTGGGCAGGATGACCTCACGCAAGGCGCGCTCGCCGCGCACGTAGTCATCGAACCCCACGGTGGGATGTCCGCGCCGCAGCCCCACGCCGTAGCGCACGGCACCCTGCGGATCGGCATCCACGAGCAGCGTCTTGAGGCCGCGACGGGCAAAGGCCACGGCCAGGTTCACTGCCGTGGTCGTCTTCCCCACGCCCCCCTTCTGACTCACGATGGACAGAACGCGACCCACCATCAGCCCTCGGTGCGCGGATCGTGTGCGTCGTCGCCGTCGTCGAACGCGTCGGCGGCCGGCTCCTGCCCGCTCAACTCGGCCAGCGTGCGCTCGGCGTGCGCGCGGAACTTCGCCGCCGCCGGATCGTCGGCCCGTGTTGTACGCAGAAACCCCTCGAGATGCATACCGGCGTGTGCCGTGTCGCCCCGCTTGAGCAGCAGGAACGCCAGTCCGTAATGCGCCCCGGCCAGATCCGGATCGATCTGCAGGGCGCGGCGGTACGTGCGAATGGCCTCTTCCGGCTGGCTCGTCTTGGAGAACGCGATGGCGATGTTCTGCAGCACGCGCGGATCATCGGGCCGCTCGCGCAGGGCGAGGCGATACGATGTCAGCGCGTTGGCGTAATCACCGCGCGACTCGAGATCGAGCGCTTCAGCCAGGAAGTCCGGCTGCTTCGAATCACGTTCGGACGAGCCGCCCACGAGGCGGCGCCACCAAGTCATGCGCGCGCTGGGAATCGTGAGGGGAAAGGAATGCTGCGACTGACTCGCAGGAACACCGGCGGCGGCCCGCAAGCCGCTGTCGCAAACCTATCGGTACGACCGCCCCCCTACAAGACGCCGTGCGTCACCCACGCGCCCGTCGGGGATTGTTCGCATGGCGCGTCGTCCCCGAGAGCACTACACTCCGCAAGACCCTCAGCGGAGCCGTGGAATGCCTGTGCCGCAGCCGTACGCCCCCGATCCCTCGAAGGGCGTGCTCATTGTCGATTGGCCGCTGTTCGGCGAACTGTCCCGCGCGCTGGCCGTCCGGGTGGCCCGCGACTGGATGCCCGACGTCATCGTTGGCATCGCCACGGCGGGCGTGGTGCCGGGCGCTGCGGTGGCGGCGATTCTCGATCTGCCGTTCCACTCCATTCTCATCTCTCGGCGGCCTCACGCCGACGAGGCGCGCGAGACGCCGGCGGTCTTCGGGGCCGCGCCATCGGATGTGCGTGGCAGACGGGTGCTCGTCGTGGACGAAACCTGCGATTCCGGCGCCACCTTGCGCCTGGCAGTGGGGGCGATCGTGAATGCCGGTGCCCGCGAGGTGCGCACGGCGGTGAGCATTCTCACCGGCAGCTACACGCCCGATTACCACGCGTTCGCCACGCAGGCGATGATCGTGCTGCCGTGGGATCGGGAAGTCTTCCTGGACGGCGAACTGCAGCCCAACCCCAAGTACACCGGTCTCATCCCCCCGCCAATCGTGTAATGGCGGGTCGGGCGGGCGCCAGTCGACCCCCGCCACGACCGGCTAGGCGCTCACCGCCGCCC
>NZ_JAPZSK010000013.1 GCF_027531815.1 Gemmatimonas sp.
TTCAACACCCGCCGCATTCTCGAGCCCTTGGGATATGTTTCCCCTGCGGAGTTCGAGGATCAGTATTACCGCACCCAAGCGGCTCCTGCGGAGCGCTTGGCACTCAACTAACCGAGTCTCCACGAAAGCCGGTGCGGTTCATATAGGCTCGGAGGTGACAGAACGTGCTCGCGCCGCAGACGGTGCGAATGGATGGCGCCACCAAACTTACCTAGCGGACAACGGCGATGCGCGCGCCGCTTGTTTCGCCTAAGCGTTCAAACTTCAGAAGGATTCTGCGGTCAGGGGCAGCGAGTAAATGGAGCGCGTTGGTGCCAGCCGTGGCAATTGCATCGCTTGGCGCTCTGCTACGCCAAGCCAACACGCCTCGAGCACCTGGCTGAGGTTCATTGTCTGCGGCTTATTTACTCACATCACAGCTGTTCGCTGCAATGTTCCATTTATCGCGCGCCTAGATTCCAAACCACCTGCGCCGCCACAGTGTGTGTTGTGGGGGTGTCTGGCTTGGTTTGAGGTTTTCCGATCTGCCAGATAACTGATTTGCCACTCAGCGACACTATCAAGACAGAAGGGAGGCCCAGCGTGGGGCCTCCCTTCTGTCGCTCTTGGTCGTGAGTGGTTCTCGGCGCCTTTCCGCGGTCGAAGCGTTCGTGGTACACAACTTCGTCGGGTTGGGCCAGACGGCCCCTACTCCGCGAGTGGGGCCCCCGGTGGGAGCATAAGCGGCGCTTGCGCGGGCGGTAGCACTATTGGGATCGCCCCGACCGCGAGCTGCGCAATGATCTGCCCGGCGCCGATCAGCAACGTCACCGTCACCGGGTGCTGCTCGGCCCAGTCGACCACCTTCGCCATCCAGCGGGTGACGCCCAACTTTGGTTGACTCGGCTTCCCGTCGTGTACGAGATCTGCCCCCCGACAACGCAACAGGGGACATGCGTCACGAAGGCGCGCTTTGTTGATCGCGATACGTGCGAGCGCCATCGCCGGCTCGATAGCGCATTCTGTAATCTCGCCGATGCGGACGTGACACGGCGGATCGTCTGCGAGGAACGCCAATCGGTGACTGGCGCGTATGGGCGCTGCGGCGGCGGGTGATAGTTGTACGTGTGTCATGCCGACGTAGTTCGATGACACCGCGATAACGTAGACCGCGTATCGTGCGCCATGCGAATAGCCACCGCCCCCCGAGCGTCGCGTGCTGCGATTCCGGCGCGCGGCCGTCTGCTTATTCGGCCCTCAGGGCTCCGTGACTCACCTGCACTCCTGCGACGCCGCGCTCGGGACCACGCCGGCCGCGGCGGCGTAGATCGGGGCCGACCCCTAGGCTCGTGTCATCAACGACGCAGCTGTACGCCCTGTACGAATGCTGTGACCGCCGCGACCATCTCGCCCACCAGCGGCACGGTTGGATCGAGATAGAATCGCTGCTGTTCGGCCATCGAGGCGGGCGTGAACTTCAAGACGTGATTCATCCCGACGATCCGTGCGACCTTTGCGCGTGGCAGTGCAGAGGCGAGTAGGTCCGCTTCCGACGTGGGCGCCTGCAGATCATGGGTTCCCTGCACGATGAGCACGGGCATCGTCAGCTTCGCTATCTCCGTCACCCCGCTGTACCGAAACCACGAGATCAAATACGGCTGAACGCTCGGCCGGAAAAGGGCCGCCAAGGCCGCCGGCGTGTTCGATACCGTATCGCCGCGTACGAGACTGGCGAAGACGCTATCCGTTTGCGCCAAGAGCGCTGGCGGGAGCTGCTGTGCGAGCTGGTCATGCAGGACGTGATCCGCACGACGTGCGACGCCCGCGACAGAGATATAGCCATCGGCTTTTGCGGTCCCGGCGGCCAACATGCCGAGCAACGACCCTTCGCTATGCCCGAGGATGACGATACTCGAGAAGCGTCGGTCCTTTCGTATCTGCGACACCCAGTCGACAGCGTCGGTGGCGGCCGTCTCGAAACGCAGCGTACGCTCTGGCCCCATGGCACTGGCACTGGCGCCAACACCGCGCTTGTCGTACCGCAATGAGGCGATGCCCTGAGCGGCCAGGCTGTCCGCCAACAAGCGATACATCTCTGGTCCGGTCGACAGGCCGACGGTGTTCCCGTTGCGATCCGTCGGGCCGGAACCGGCGATGATGAGCACGAGTGGATATGGTGCCCCACCGCCCACCGGAAGCTGCAGGGTGCCGGAGAGGACGCCGGACGGTGTCGTCAGTGTCGCCGGCTCCACGCTCTGCGCGCTGAGACGGGGGGTAAGAAGCACGAGCGCGCCACAGGCGAAAGCAACGCGGCGCCAGAAATCACGCATGTGAAACATTGCTAAGGGCAAGTAACGGAGCACGTTCGATGGTGATCGGACGCGCCTCGGAGTCATGGGGGCTCGCCGCGCCCGTTCCTGTGAGGTCCGCGAACAGGCGGTGCGTCGCGGCCGGCGTGGCACCATTCACCATGACCACACCGTCCCGTGAGAAGATGGTCACGTACGGCGGTCGGCTGACATTCACGAACAACCGGACCGTGCCGTATGGCCGCATCGCAAACGTGCCCGCGTACGCGCTGCCGCCTTGAAAGCCGCCCATCTTCGATCCGAGTCCTGAAATCTTCGACGTTAGTCGCACGCTGTCGATGCGGCTTCGCGCGATCTCGGAGGTGTATCCAGCCGCGCGGACTGAGAACGACGACGGCGTCACCGTGATCTTTGCCGGGCGCGAACCAAGGATGAGCATGGCAGCGATGAGCAGGAAGGACGCGAAGATGATGCCGAGCGCCAACTGCCCCCGGCCTTCGGTCGCTGCATCCCCTCCGTGGTCGCGTACCGGCTTTGCATCAGCCGGCTCACCGTCCTGCAGGGGTACGTCCAGCGATGTCATTCGTTCCTCGCGATCAGTGTGACCGAAGACCCAGCTCAATGAAAATCTACTCGCGGTACACGCACGATCAACATCATTGTACGCTGATGGCCGTGTTGGCGACTGCGCGCACGCTGACTGCGAGAAAGGCGATGACTGTGAGGTGACGCGTAGAGTGCATGATGCCGCATGCGCCTACCCACCGCCTCCGGGCGCCGTGTTCTACTGCTTCAGCGCGCGGCCGTCGCTTTGTTCAGTCCCCGTGCTTCCGTGATCTACCTACACTCCCATGTCCCGACGCTGGGTACCACGCCGGCCGCGGCGGCGTGGAGTGGGGGCGAGGAAGCCCGCCGGGCGGGGGTGCAGTTAAGGACCATGGCCGTCGGCGCGGCGGCCGACGCGGCCTCCGCCAAGGTCAATCGCCCCTGACAGACGCCGTCAAATGCTTTTCACGGCCTAACTGTCAACTTCTTTTCCGAGCGGCTGTCAGCGAATTCTCCGAAACGGCACCGCGAATTGTCCGAAACGGCACAGAAGGCTTTCGCATCACGGCAATAGAACCCTAAACCGCCGGCGCGGCGCTACCGATGCGCATCCCGGGAGGTCGCCACCCGCTTCGTGCGCGCCAGGACCGTCGTGTCCTCCGCAGCGGCACGCAGCGCCGCCCAGTCCTTAGGCGGGGTGCCGTCGGCGACCATGTCGCGAAACACGGCGTACGCGTCGGTGCGGCTGCCGTAGGTCCGCAGATTCTGCTCGTCGTTCACCCACGCGTACACAATGAGGCGCGCCGTCGAGTCGAAGCGGTAGAACAAGCGGTAGCGGCCGTTCCCGGTCTTTCCGCGGAACCAGCCGGCAGGCAATGCATCCCCGCCGCGATAGATCGGGTCGCCTGGCCGCTGGGGGATCTTGTCGAACATGAGGTCCAGGAGGTGCCCCAGCAGCTTCGCGTTGGGGCCCGGCGCGCCGTGCGGCTCCTTCGCCCGCTCCCGCGCGACGACCGCAGTGAGCGTCTCGATCTTCTCGAGCAGCAGCGGGTGCATCAGAATCGACCAGCCGTGCGCAGCGGGGAGCGTCGTCGCCGCTGCGGACGCATCCGCTGCGCCCTGCCGCTGCTCCCCAGCGCGGCCCGCGCCTGCCTTGCCCCCCTTCGTCTTCGGCTTCCGGTCGATCATGCGCGCGACTCAGAGCCGCATCGCCCCCTCAAGGGGGGCGTCATGGTCGATCTCCACGTCCGCGGTCAGCGCGCGGGCGTGCTCCAGCAGCGCCGCTGGGAACGCGACGGCGCCGCCCACGGCGGGGCCTGCCGCGATGTGGTGGCCGAGGAGCGCCAGGAACTGCTGGAGGACGGGGTCCACGTGCTCGCCAACCGCCTGGGGATTCACCAAGCGGACGCCTTCCTGATCGATCACGTAGCCAAGCTCGCCGCCACCCGTGAGGCCGAGCAGTTCGCGGACGACGGGGGGAATCGTGGTCTGATCGCGAACGGTGATACGCCGGGTGATCATCCCGGGCCGTGCGTCGGTGCGTGAGAACGGGCCCGCCCCGCGGCCCTCACGGTCGCCGGCGCCGCGCGTGATCGCCGTCTTCCGAACGGAGACGAACTTGCGCATCGTGGCGCGGCCCTTGCCGACCTTCCCCCCCTTGCCCGTGGACTTCGCCGGCTTTGCGGACTTCGCGGCCGCGCCCGACTTGGCAGGCGTCGGCCCATTCGTGGTCGAGGGCGTCTTCGAGGGCATGGATCGCTCCGGATTGGGTGACCAGTGTAAGGTAATGCATTTGCATTGTGCCAGCAACCCGCAAGCAATGCAGTGGCATTGTACCGGCCGGGTGCCGCCCCCGCGCTGACAGTGGTCGCGACAACGCGCCGCCGATGCAGACCGGGGGGGGCAGTCTGCCGTCGCCCGAGGCGGCGCGAACGCCTGGGCGGGGTAAGTCCAATTCGGAATAGTCCAATCCGGACTCGATTCTCCCCGCCATGCCGAAACCGGGGACGGGCGTGGGAAAGGGCGCGCGGCCGAAGCCGACCGCAACGGCAGGAGGCCCGCGCTGCAGAGGAGCGGGCGGCGCGCCGCGGTCTCGGACTCGTGCTTGGCGAACGCCCGAAAGACTTTTCGCAGTCGGGTGTGGCGTCCCGGCTCGGCTTCAGTCAGAGCTGGTTGGCGGACATCGAGCAGGGCAACCGCACGTTGACGGTCTTCGAGGCCCACCACATCGCCCAGGGGCTCAACGCGACGCCCGACGTGCTGCTGCAGGCGCCGTCGGCCGAGGAGCGGAAAGAGATGGACCGCGTGGTTCGGGACATTCAGCGCGCTCGAGCGCGTGAGGGGATCACCGCGGAACAACTCGCTGCCGTCCGAGCGGACGCGCAGAATCGGCGCATGCGGTCGTCACCACGGAGCCGACGCGAGCAGAGGCCCGGCGGACGGCAAACGAGGCCGACCGTCTGATCGGGAGTGGGCTCCTCTTCGCGGCTGTCGGCTGATCATCCGCACGGCGGCCCCGGATGGGCGAGTGATTCGTATCGCTGGCCGCCGACATGGCATTCGCATGTGCCTGGGCGCATGGGCCGTCAGCGGCGCTCGTGCGAGCATGTACGCTTGCGCCTGCACGACAACGCAGATACGCTCTGGTGGTATCGCGGACGATGGCCACACACGAGATCAAGCCCCCGTTCACCGACAGCACCGCGCTCCGGACATTCCAACCGAAGAAGCCCAATGATCAATCAGGGATTGCAGCGAAACCGATCCAGCGGCCTTGTGGCGGCCGTGGTCGTAATGGCCGTCGTCATTGCGACCTATCTCGTTCTCCCCGAAGCGTTGCGGTCATCGACCAAGGTGGTCCTTTCGCTGCAGGCGGCCTCGGTCGCGATCTTTGGGCTCAGCGTGGTGGGCCTGCGGGGCCTTCCGCCGGTGTCGGCCCCCCGTGCGGTGGGCATCGCGATCTTCCTCGGATTCGCGGCGCTCTTCATCGGCCGACTGTGTGAGGTGTTGTTTCCCGCGTCGGTGGCGCAGTTGGACTGGCCGGGCGTGATCTATCTACTCGGCGTCACGGCATTCGCTTGGGCGGCGCTTCGCGCGAAGGCGATCATCTAGGTCGAGCCTGGGCGGGTAGGCGCATGGGCGAGTGGGTAGCGATGCGGGATGCCCGTCCAGCAGAAGCGCGGAATCGTCACGGTAAACACGAAGGCCCCGGAGCAATCCGGGGCCTTCGTCGTTATGTCGGGTGTCGCGATGGTGAAGGCAAGAGGGTTTCAAGTAAACCGGAAGATTGCAAACCAAGGCAGACAGGCTCACGCCGCTTGGCGGGCGTTTGGCTCACACTCCGCGGCGGGATTGGCTCACGCCGATTGGCGGTGGGGCGGAAGCCAGGCGGCTCAGGCCTCCCGTCAGGCTGCAACAGTTGGTCGAAACGGCTTCAGGCGGAGCTTCGACTGTTCGCGTCGCACTTTTGCCTCATCATACGCCGACTGCATCGCCAGCATCGTGCTCATCTCCAGGCCGAACACCTGCTCGAGGCGCAACGCCATTTCAGCCGAGAGGTCAGCGTGACCATTGAGCAGCTTGGAAAGCGTCGGGCGGGCCACGCCAAGCAGCGTGGCGGCGTCGGTCACGGCGAGCGCATTGGCGTCAAGAACCTCTTCACGAAGAAACGAACCCGGATGTGGTGGTGAATGCATCGGCATCACGATTCTCCTTTGCGACCTTCGGACTGTTAGTGATAGTCTTCGAGGTTGAGGTTGCACAAACGCCCGTGCGCGTCCACCCTGAACGACTAGCGCCAGTTTCCCGTCACGTACAACGCCCACGTGCCGCCCCGATTTCCCGACAAGCGATGGGCTTTCCACTTCAGCACGGGTGCGAGCAGTTCCCGCGTGTCGCTCATCGCATCGAGAAATCCCAACATGTTCCGCAGTTTCTGGGCGGAGCGCGCGGGTACCCCGTGATCACTGTTCTGGTGATACAGCTGGCGGAGCCCCTTGTGCGCGAACGACGCAATCCGCATTTCGAGTGTAGCCTGTAACGTTACGGGCGTCAAGTGAACCGCCCCGGGTGATACAGTTCAGCGCATCCTCGTCGCAACATACGACGCAGCGTCAGTCCGCTGTCACCTTCACGTTTACCGCGCGTAGTGGAGTTACCAGACTTTCGTGGCGGGTGCTAAAGTCAAGCACCTCAACGAGAGGGGGAGCCCGTGCCAGCGAAGCCCAGGGCAGATCGTGTCCGTCGGAAGTATGAGTTCATCAAAGCGCATCGGAAGCAATTTCCGACCGAGGTGATGTGTCGGGAGCTGGGTGTCGCGCCCAGTGGGTACTACCAGTGGCTGAAGTGTCCGTTGTCAGCGCGAGCGGTCGAAGACGCGCGCTTGCTGCGGTGGATTCAAGCATCGTTCAAGGCGAGTCGGGGGATCTACGGGGCGCCGAGGGTGTTCCTCGATCTCCGGGAGGCGGGCGAGACGTGTAGCAAGCATCGTGTGGCCCGCCTGATGCGAGAAAAGGGCTGCGGGCGCTACACGGCTATCGCACGCGCCGCTGGGAGGTCGGCAAGCCGGCGGTGCTGACTCCGAACCTGCTCAAGCGCCAGTTCTCGCCGACGAAGCGCAATGTGGCCTGGGCGACGGACATCACGTACATCCGAACGTGGCAAGGCTGGCTCTACCTCGCCGTCGTCATCGATCTGTTCTCCCGTAAGGTCGTCGGGTGGGCCGCTGGCCCGACGATCCACCGCGAGCTGGTCTTGGACGCACTGGCATCGGCAGTAAAGCAGCGGCGGCCGCGTGGCACCCTGATTCACTCCGATCAGGGCGTGCAATTCGGCAGTGACGCCTGGCGGCGCTTCTGCCGCGCCAACCACCTCGAGCCGAGCATGAGTCGCAAGGGCAACTGCTGGGACAATGCCGTGGTCGAGTCCTTCTTCAGCAGCTTGAAGAAGGAGCGCATCAAGAAGCGGATCTACACGAGCCGTGACGCCGCGCTGGCAGACATCGCTGACTACATCGATAATTTCTACAATCGCACCCGGCGGCACAGCCACCTTGGCGGCATCAGCCCCGAGGAATTCGAGGCGGCCCACAAGCGGGCGCGAGGCCGTAAAGCGTCGTAATTTGGTCACTCGACTCTCCACTCAAGTCTGGTAACTCCATGCACCTGATGGCACAGGTGATCCGTGATCCGTTCGCGGGGACAGGGAAGCCGGAGCCACTCAAGGGGCTCGGCACCAACGTCGGGTCGCGTCGAATCACCCAAGAGCATCGCCTCGTGTACAAGGTCTCGGACGACCGCATCGACTTCCTTCAGGCGCGGTACCACTACTGAGGCCTTCATGCCGTCGTCTCGTGAGTCGAAATCTGAACAGGACGACCGCCAATCGGGTTGCGCCATCCGCGCCAATTGGCGTGAGCCCTCAGCGGAATAGGGGCGCACCCTGCACGCTACCGCCCGGTCGCCGTTCGGCGGAACCGCGGCCGCACATGCGACGTATGCAGAGGGTCACGCTCTTCCTCGACTATCTTCCCTCCTGTGCTCACCCTCCTGTCCCCGCGCGCCCGTATCGGGCGCGGCTTGCGCGCCACCACCGTGCTGCTTGCCGCTGTCTGTCTGCCTTGCTGGTCCGCGACCTCGCTCGAGGCGCAGCGCCGACCGGGTGTGGGCATGGGCTTCTATACGTACACCGGGCTCGTCTCGGCCGAACTGGAAGGGGGCAGCGTGGTGGCCTCTTCGGCGTTCGTGGAGGCCGCAACGGTTGCGATTTCCGGAATGGGCACCGTGCCGCTGTGGCGCGTCCCCAAGCGCGCATGGATTGCCGCCGCGCGGGTCACCCCGCTCAACCTCGGCAACCGCGGCTCCTGCGTGGTGATTCCAGAAGCCGTGGGATGTCAGGACACGCGCTTCGAGGAGCGCGCCTCCGTCATGACCGGCGGCGCCTTCGACATTCGCGCCACACTGCTGCGTGTGATGGTGGGCGGCGCCTATGTGTCCGCGGAGAACAGCGCAGCGCGCTTCGGCCCCATCGTACGCGTCGACTTCACGGCGCCCCGCCAGGGCGGTTCGTCACCCACGTTGTTTCTCACCCGCACCTTTCTCGGCACGGTGCGGGGAGAGAGCGCCGGGCTCACCACCGTTGGCGCCGGCTTTCGTTGGGTGCGCAAGCGCTGACCTACGGCACCAGCTCCACATGGGCGACCGACACGCCGCCCATTACGCGGACGCTGAACGCACTCCAGTTTCCCGCGACCGCCGCCGTGTCGCGAAAGTCATCGAGCAGGTGGATCACCGTGGCATTACCGCAGCGTGCGCAGCAACTCGGCCCCTTCGCGCTTGCGCAGCTCGTCGCCAGGTTCCTGCTCGGCCAACGACGGCAGCTGCTGCAGCACGGCGCGCGCATCGGCCACGCGCTCGTTGGCCACCAGGGCACGCGCGTATTCCAGCTGGAACATCACGAACCCGGCGCGCAGCTCGGTGGCCCGGCGTACATGCGTGAGCGCATCGGCCGCGTTGCCGAAGCCCAGCCCCAGCGGCATGCGTAGCGGCCGCGGCGTTTCCGACAGCTTGAGGTGGGCTCGCCCCAGGATGTAATGCGCCGACGCCAGCGTCAGCGGCGGTACGCCGCGCATGGCGATGACCTTTTCGGTGTCTTCCTTGGTCTGGATGACATAGTCGGCAGCGTCGAGCACGCCGGCAAAGAGCGCCACCTTGCCGTTCGCGGCGGCGCGCCGCAGGTACCCGTCGGGCGCCGCGCTGTTGGCCTTGATGGCGCGCTCGGCCAGCGCCAGCGCCTCGCGATACAGCCGGTCCTGTGCCTTGCTCTTCTCGGGCTGCGCGTCCCCCTGCAGCAGCCGCACGCGCGAAACGCGCCAGAGCACCTCGTAGTCGCGCGGCGTGGCGGCCAGCGCCTGATCGGCCAGGGCCACCGCGGGCGCCAGTTGATTGGCCGCCAGGAGCGTGTCCACGCGGAGAATGGACTGGGCCCCCAGTACACCGGGGACGAGCAGAGCGCAAAGCAGGGCGAGAGGTCGCATGGGCTGGTTGAGTTTACCGACCGACTTTATCAGCATTATGCCTGAGTCTGTCTCTTCCCGCCGGTACCCGCAAGACGCGTGGTGCCCCGACCGACTGCTGGCACACCGGCTCCCTCTCGACGCCCTCCTCATGCGCATCCCTGCTGCTCGTCCTGCGGCAACGACTGTTGCCCTCGCCGCTGGTCTCCTCGCCGCTGCGCCGGCCACGGTGCACGCGCAACGCGAGCGGGTCATTGTGCGCGCCGAGTCGTTTGGCGGCACGACGGTCGAGCGTCCTGCGGGCACGGTGGGGCGTGACTCGTACACCCAGCAGGGGGTGCAGGTGCAACTCTCGCACCGCGTGGTGCGTGAGCAGGGGCGGAGCATCGTGCTGCTGGGCGGGCAGTGGCGTGGCGTGCAGGTGGCGCTGCCGCGGGCCAGTGCGACGCTCAACACGGACGCCTTCACCACGCTGCACGTGGCCACGGCCGATCTCATGCTGCTGCGCACCGTGGGAGAGCGACACACCGTGGTGGGCGTGCTGCGGCCGGGACTGTACGGCGAATCGGTGCGCGCCGAGGGGGCGCTGTTCGTGGACCGCATCGTGTCGCCCCGCACGACGGTGGGTGCCGGGCTGAGTTACGGATCGGCCTACGGCAAGCTGCTCCCCATTCCCGTGGTGCACGTGCTGTCCCGTGTGTCGCGCCGTGTGCTGGTGGATGCGCTGCTGCCGGCTCGTGGCGACGTGTGGTGGATGCCGCGCCGCGGTCTCGACCTGGGGGTGAATGCCTCCCTGGCCGGTGCGCAGTACGGGCTCTCCCCTGCGCAGCAGATTGCCGGCGCCACTCAGCTGTGGCTCGCCAACGCCACCGTGGGTCCGCAGGCTCGCTGGTCGCCGGGCGGCGGCAAGTGGCAGGTCACGGCCGATGCCGGGTTCACGGTGCTGCGCCGGCTCGAGTACGCGCGCGATGGGCGCAGTGTGGCCGATCTCGCCCCCGGCAACGTGCCGTACGCCCGCCTGGGATTGCAGCGGCTCTTCTGACCGACCAGCCGTTCATGCGGCGGCAAGCGGAATGGAACTGATCAAAAGAGAATCGGGGAAAAGGAGAACCTGGGCACACGCTCCGGTTCTCCTGTTCCCCGATTGTCCCGGCATCGGTTCTACTCCACCAGCCGTCAGCGAAAGACCGCAATTTCAGCCAGCGGTTTGCGCGAAATCGCGGGCACCTGCGCGTCGGCCGCCGGATACCCCACCGGCAAGACGAGGAAGGCCTTCTCGTTGGCCGGCCGCCCGAGCAGTTCCCCGAGGAAGCCCATGGGGCTCGGGGTGTGCGTGAGCGTGACCAGCCCCATGGTATGCACCGCCGTGATGAACAGCCCGGCCGCAATGCCGCAGCTTTCCTGCGTGTAGTAGAACGTGCGCTTGCTGCCGTCGGCGTTCACGCCGTGCGAGTGCCGGAAGAGCACCACCACCCACGGCGCGTCGGTGAGGTGCGTCTTCACCGCGTCGGTGCCCAGCGGCTCCAGCGCCGCCCGCCACTCGGGGGTGATGCGATCGGCGTAGAAGCGGCGTTCCTCCTCCTCGGCGGCCTCGCGCAGGCGCTGCTTGAGTTCCGGGTCGCTCACCGCCACGAAGGTCCACGGCTGCTGGTGCGCCCCGCTGGGGGCCGTCCCGCCGGCGCGAATGGCGTGCTCGATCCACGCACGCGGAACTGGCTCAGGTGAGAAATGCCGCGTGGTGCGCCGCGTGTCGGCGTGCGCAGCGAACTCGACGCCGCGGCGGGCCGACTCGGTGGGAGCGAGGCGCTGATGCCGGAGCGTCACGAATGGGGAAGCAGAGGGCGTCGTCATAATGCACCAAACTGCGCGGACCGTGCGCGCATGGCAATGCGGAGGCATCGCTTCGGCGGGGGGCAGTTGACAGTCAACTGACATGGTGGCAGTGTACTGTCATGAGCGACGAACGCCCCCGCGACCGTCTGCGCGCCGATACGGCCGAGCGCATACTGCGCGCCGCGTTCGAGCGGCTCCGGGAGCACCCGCAGGCGCCGTTCTCGCACGAAATCGTCGCCGAGCAGGCGGGCGTGTCGGCCCGGACCGTGTACCGGCACTTCCCCACGCAGGCCGATCTCGTGCGCGGCGTGTGGCAGCAGCTGCGCGATCGGACTGGCACCACCTGGCCCCGCACGCTGGAGGCCATCGTGCCCGAGTTGCGCGCCCTCTTCGCCCAGTTCGAACGCAACGGGGCGCTCACCAGGGCCATGCTCGCGGCCGCGCCACGGGCCAACTACGCCAGGGCCGGCTCGGCCGAAGGGCGCGCGGCGTTTCGCGAGGCGCTGGCGCCGCTGCTCGCCGGACGCCCGCCGGCGGCGCAGCGGCAGCTCGTGGCCCAGTGCCTCGCCATTTACAGCGCTCCCTTCTGGCAGCTGCTGCGTGAGCGCGGGCCGCTGTGTGCCGGCGCGGCCGCCGACGCCGCGGTGGCGGCCATGCAGGCAGTGCTCGACGCGGCACGCGCATCCGTGCCGTCGCCAACCCCTCCCCCACGCTGACCCGCGAGACGCTCCCCATGCCCACTGCCATCGTACTCCCGGCCGGCGCCACGCGCACGCCCTTGCCGCTCAACATCGTGGGCGAAACCACGCACGTGCTGGTGGATGCGCGTGACAGCCAGGCCACCATGGCCTGCTTCCACCTGGTGGCGCCGCCCATGGAGCAGCTGGTGGCGCTCGACGCCGAGTACGGCCTCACGACGATGGGTCCGCCCATGGGCCCGGGAGACCAGCCGTGACGGCCACCGTGCCGCCGGTCAGTTGGCGGCCGCCATGCCCGCCGCCCGCCCGGTGGCCCATGCCCACAGAAAGTTATAGCCGCCAATAGGGCCGAAGGCATCGAGCACTTCGCCGCACAGGTAGAGCCCCGGGTGGCGCCGACTCTCCATGGTCACCGGGTGGATCTCCGACAACGCCACGCCGCCGCCCGTCACCTCGGCCTTCTTGTACCCCTCGTCGCCGTGCCACGGGAGCGCCCCGCGCACCAGCACGTCAATCATGCGGCGGCGCTCATCGCGCGTGAGCTCGGCCAGCTTGCGGGTGGGTTCCACCGCGGCCTGGGCCATGAGCACATCGGCCAGGCGGTCGGGAAGCTCCTGGCGGATCACCGTGGACAGCTGCCGTGCGCCGTGCGGTTGCAGCAGCGTCTGCCATGCCGCGTCGTCGTGTGCCGTCCACTGCACCCGCACGTCGGCGGCGGGTGACTCTCCGCGCCCGGCCTCGGCACGAGCGCGCACCACGACGTGCGACACGTTGAGCACCGACGGACCGCTGTAGCCGGCGTGCGTAAACAGGAAGCCGCCGGTGTGCGTGGCGCGCCGCGCCGGCGAGGCGGCCGTGAGCGAGACGCGCAGCGAGACCCCCGACAGCGCGCTGAAGGCATTCTCCGGTGCCGTCACCGGCGTGAGCGCCGCATACGTGGGGTGCAGGGTGTGCCCCAGCGCCTCGAGCATGCGCAACCCGGCGCCGTCGCTGCCGGTGTTGGGGACCGACAGGCCACCGGTGGCCACGATCACGGCGTCGGCATCGAGCGTGTCCGCGGCGAGCGTGTCCACATCCTCCACGCCAATGCGCCAGCGGCCGGCATGCGGGGCGATGCTGATGACGCGGCAGCCGAAGCGCGCGGCCACGCCGTGCCGCCGCGCGAGTGCCAGCAAGCCGTCGCGCACATCGCGCGCCTTGTGCGAGGCAGGGAAGAGCTTGGCCGATTCCACCTCCTCTTCGAGCACGAGGCCCACCTCGTCCTCGAAGAACCGGATCTGCTCGGCCAGCGGCCAGCTGCGCACGATCTTGCGCAGCGTATTGGGTGAGGAGTCGGTCACGAAGCGCGACTCGTCCACGCGAGACGGCAGCACGTTGCAGCGTCCACCGCCGCTGATGAGGATCTTGCGCCCCCCGTCCCGGGTGCGTTCCAGCAGCACCGTCTCCGCCCCACCACGGGCGGCGAAGATCGCCGCCATCGTGCCGGCGGCCCCGGCGCCGATCACCACCACTCGTTGCATCTGTCTCGTCCTGCAGCGGGAAGGCCGTACCGCGGCACTGCGCCGCCATGATGGAAGTATGCCCTGCTGTTAGCTTTGGGGCCATGACTGCCGACGCTGCCGCCGTGGCCAACCCCGAGGCGCTCGCCCGCCGCCGCCTCCTCACGGTGCTCTTCGCGGGGGTGTTCATGGCGGCGATGGACGCCGCGGTCATCGCGCCGGCGATTCCGGCGCTGCGCGAGGCGTTCGGGGTGGACAATCGGCAGATCGGCCTGGTCACGATCGTCTTCAGTCTCTGCTCCCTCACGAGCACGGCGCTCATGGCGGCGCTGAGTGACCGGTTCGGGCGGCGCACCATCTACCTGCTGGACATTGCCGGCTTCGCGCTGGGGTCGCTCGTCATCGCGTGGTCGTCGAGCTTCGGCGTGCTGCTGCTGGGGCGCGCGATTCAGGGGTTGAGTGCGGGGGGCATTACCCCCACGGCGAGCGCGGTGGTGGGCGATACGTTCCCCGCCGACCAGCGCGGGCGGATCCTGGGGCTGATCGGCGCGACGTTCGGCATGGCCTTCGTGTTCGGCCCCATCCTCGCGTCGGCGCTGCTCGTGGTCGCCAGCTGGGAGTGGATCTTCCTCATCAACCTGCCGTTCGCGGGCATCGTGTTCGTCATGGGCTATCGCGCGCTGCCGCGGGTGACGCGCCCGGCCGCGCTGCCGCCGTTCGACTACGCCGGCATCACGACGCTGGCCGTCATGCTGGCCAGCCTCACGCTGGGGATCAACCGCGCGGCGGATACGCTCACCGGGCGCACGGTGTGGCCGGCGCTGCTGGCCACGGCGGTGCTGGCGCTGCCGGTGCTGCTGTGGGCGGAGCGCCGCGCCGCGCAGCCGATCGTGCCGCTGACCCTGTTCGGCACGACGCAGCTGCGCACCACATGGGTCCTGTGCACGGGGGCCGGCTTCGGCATGGGGAGCGTGATCTTCATCTCGTCGGTGGCGGTGGCGGCGTTCGCCACGCCGGCCGATCAGGCCGGGCTGCTGCTGCTGCCGCTCGTGCTCTGCTCGTCGGTGGCGTCGGCGCTGTTCGGCCGGCTGCAGAACCGGCTCGGGCCGCGCCGCATCATGCTGGCCGGTTTCGGAACCCTGGCCGTGGGGGCGCTGCTCATCGGCGTGGCGGCGCCGACGTTCTGGCTGTTCATCACGGCCACGCTGTTCGTGGGGGCCGGGGTCGGCATCGTGGTCGGCGGCACGCTGCGCACGGTGGTGCTCGACGAGGTCGATGCCACGCAGCGGACCGCCGCGCAGGCCCTCGTGAACATTGGCATCGCCATCGGGAACCTCATGGTCGTGGCGGTGCTGAGTGCGTTGGCCGATCGTGCCGGCGGTGGGCTGGCCGGGTTGCAGGTGGCCTACCTGTTCGCCGCCGGGGTGATGGTGGCAATGATGGCCATGAGCTTGCGGCTGCAGCCGACGCGGGTGCAGGTGCTGGCCGCGGGGTGAAGCGCCCGCCGGGTCAGCCCATGCGTTCGGAGTACCGCTCCCGCGCACTGTATTTGTCGAGCCGCCACGGCGGGGAGGTCAACCCGCCGTAGGCGTGCTCGCGCAGCCACGCCTGCTCCGCCTCCACGTCGTTTTCGTCGAGGTCGCGGAACCAGGTCTTGGGGCGCGCGGGAGACCCGTTGAACCAGCGGTAGCCGCGGGCCTTGAGCAGCTCCTTGGTCTCGATGGGGGTGCCGATCGCCCACAGGCGCACGGTGTTGCGGCGCGCCCGCTCGAGCAGGCGCGTGAGCGGCGTGGCCTCACCATCGCGCGGGGTGGCCAGCACGTGCAGTGTGGCCAGGCAGTCGTCACCCGCCCGGTGCCCGGTGTGAAAGGCGCTGCACAGCTGGAAGAGCAGGTAATCGAGTTTGGCGCCACGACAGCCGAACTGCGACCAGGGCACATCGTGCAGCGAGCACCCCCAGTGTTTGGTGGCGAAGGCGGGAAAGCGGCGCTCGAGCATGCGACGGTCGAAGTTCGCGTTGTGCGCAATGACGAGGTGTGCCGCCTCGATCTCGGCCGCGACGGCGGCGTCATCGATGCGCTGGCCGCGCACCATGTCGTCGGTGATGCCGGTGATCTCCACCGCCTCGATGGGGATGGGAATGCCCGGATCCTCGAACCAGTCGCGCATGGGGTGTACGCCGTACACGCGCCCCGCCGAGTCGAATTCGAACGCCACCAGGCCCAGCTCGATGATGCGATCGTTGGTGGTATCGAGCCCCGTGGTTTCCACATCCACGATGAGCCCGCGGCGCACCCCCGTGGACGGCGTGGGGGCCGCATAGTGCGTGCGCGCCTCGAAGCGCTGCAGCACCCGATAGTCGCCGGTGGCTTCGAGCGCCGAGATCAGGGCGGCGTGCTCCGGCAGCACGCCCGTGCGGATTTCCGGCATGTGGCCCGGGGTGACTAGGTTTCCCGACATGAACGCTTCCGATTTTCCTGCTGAGTTGACCGATGCCGAATTCACGGCCCGGGTTCTTCAGTCACCGCTGCCCGTCCTGGTGGATGTGTGGGCCGCCTGGTGCCAGCCGTGCGTGACCCTCAAGCCGGTCATGCAACGCCTGTCGGAAAGCTATCGTGACCGGGTGACAGTGCTCATGCTCGACGCCGATCGCAACCTCGAAACGGTAACCCGTTTCGACGTGCGTGCCCTCCCCACGGTCCTGCTCTTCGATCAGGGCGCGCTGGTCGCCCGCCAGACGGGAGCGCAGTCGCTCGCCACCTACGCGCAGCTCCTCGACGCGCGACTCGCCGCGCGGGCGGCTGGCGAAGCGGCGCAGCCCGTGGCCCACACCACCCCGGTCGCCCCCGCTCCCACAGGCGACACGCCGGCGGTGCGTGAGGCGCGTGCGCTCGTCCAGGCGAGTACCCCGACGGTGCTCTTCAAGCACAGCGCCACCTGCTCCATCTCGATCGACGTGAAGCGCCAGTACGATGCCTTTGTGCAGGCCCACCCGCAGGTCGCCACACGGCTCGTGGTTGTGCAGCAGGAGCGCCCGCTGTCCACGGCCATCGAGACGGTCACCGCGGTCCGCCACGAGTCACCGCAGGCGCTGGTGGTGCGGGACGGGCAGGTGCTCTGGCATGCGTCGCATCACCGCATCACGGCCGAGCGACTGGCGCAGGCCGTGCGCACGGCCGAGGCGACCCCAGGCGTGAGCGGCGCGGCGCCCACGCCGTCGGCGCACTGATCCGTTCGCCGTGATGCAGCCGCGCGGCTGCATTGTGGGGGCGGCACGGGAGCTCTACTCTCCGGGAGATCGTTCGCAGAGCAGGTATCTCGCAATCACGTCTTGCTTCGACGAGTCCGGTCATGAGCGCCCTTGCTGCTGCACGGCACGTGCTGGTGGTGGACGACAACGCGGATGCCGCCGAAAGCCTGGCGCTGCTGCTGCAGCGTGAGGGGCATAGTGTTGACGTGGCCCATGATGGCCGGGATGCGCTGGAGCAGTACGATCGCGCGCACCACGATGCCGTAATCATGGACATCGGCCTGCCGGTACTCGACGGACACGAATGCGCGCGCGCCATGCGCCGTGCGCAGGGGGACCGGGCGCTGCTCATCATCGCGCTCACCGGGTGGGGGCACCCGGAGGACCGCCGCCGGAGCGAGGCGTCGGGGTTCGATCATCACCTGGTCAAGCCGGTCCTCCCCTCCGAGCTCAACGCCTTGCTGGTGGCGGCCCAACGGACCGAGTAGCGTTCGGGGTCCACCAACCCCGAGTGTCCATGAGCTCGACCATTCGCACACCGCTGCTGCTTGCCGCTGCGGTCCTGCTTCCGGCGGCCCCGGCCGCATCCGGCGCCCAGCCGCGTGCCACGGTGTCGGCCTCGGCGCCCGCAACCGTCGCCGCCGTGCCGCCGCGCGCCATCCGCCGCGACGTCCCCATGACCAACGCCATCCGGCGCGCCATGGCCGCGGGGAGCCGCGATTCCACGGGACGTCCGACCGCCCGGTACTGGCAGCTGCGCACCGATTACGACATCGATGTGTCGCTCGATCCCGGCAGCGCGCGGCTCACGGGGACGGCGCGCATCACGGTGCACAACACCAGCCCCGACCCCCTGCGTGAGATCGGACTGCGGCTGCACCCCAACCACTTCATCGGCACCGCGCCGCACAGTGCGCCGTGGACCCCCGCCGAGGTGACCGATGGCATCGCCATCGCGCGCATGTCCGTGAACGGTGCCGCCGTCAACATCGCCTCCAACGCGGCACCCAACGCGCTGGCCGCCGAAGGCGCGCGGGCCATCCAGAACGCGCAGGCGGCCGCCGCCAATGCGGCCAGTGGCAACACGCTGCTCAACGGGCGCTCTACCAATGCGCGCGTCCGCCTGGCCACCCCCATTGCCCCCGGTGCGAAGGCGCAGCTCGAGATCGCGTGGTCGCACAAGCTGCCCGGCGGTCCCGGCACCGGGCACCGCATGACGCAGCGCTGGGCCGACACGCTCTTTCAGCCCACGCAGTGGTTCCCGCGCGTGGCCATGTACGACGACCTGCGCGGCTGGGACACCGAGCTGTACCTCGGGCCGAGCGAGTTCTACAACGCCTTCGGCCGCTACGATGTGCGCATCGACGTGCCGGCGGGATGGATCGTGAGCGGCACGGGGCTGCTGCAGAATCCGCAGCAGGTGCTCACCGACAAGGCGCGCGCGCAGCTGGCGAAGGCCACGCAAAGCGACGACATCACCACCATCGTGGGGTCGGACGAGGTGGGGCCGGGGCAGTCCACCGCCATCAGCGCCAACGGGCGTCTCACGTGGCACTACGTGGCGGACAACGTCAACGACTTCGCGTGGGCCACCGCGAAGCAGTACGTGTGGCAGACCACGCGCGCCACCATTCCGGGCAAGGGGGTGGTGCCGGTACACATGGTCTATCTGCCCGGTCGCGCCAGCCTGTATGCCAAGGCCGGCCCCGTGTCCCGGCATGCCCTCGAGTTCTATTCGAAGCTCTGGTTCCCTTATCAGTTCCCGCAGCTCACCCTGCAGGATGGGCCCAGCGCCGGCATGGAGTACCCCATGGTGATCAACTCCAACGTGGGCGCCGCCGATCATGAGGCGGGGCACATGTGGTGGCCCATGGTGGTGGCCAACAACGAGACGTGGTACGGCTGGATGGACGAGGGCTTCAATCAGTACATGAACATCCTCTCCGACGCCGATGCCGCGGGGAAGCCCGCGGTGCTCGATGGGCTTGGGCAGAGCTACGGCCGGACGGCCAACAACGAGGCCGAGCCGCCCATGATGTGGAACGCCAACTACGCCGGCCCGCAGTTCTACGGCTTCACCACCTACAGCAAGACGCCGCTCATGCTCTCCGCCCTGGGTGGCATCGTTGGCGACAGCGCGGTGCAGCGCGCCCACCGCGAGTTCGGCACCGCCTGGATGTTCCGGCATCCCTCGCCCTGGGACTGGATGTTCTTCATGGAGCGCGCGCTCGGCCGTGACCTGGGGTGGTTTTGGAACGCGTGGCTCTTTGGCAACGAGAGCGTGGACCACCGGGTGGCCAAGGTCGTCACGCAGGGGATCCGCACGCGCGTCACGGTGGCGCAGGAGGGGCAGATGCCCGCACCGATCGTGCTCGACGTGACGTTCGCCGCCGCCGGGCCGGCCATTCGGCCGATGAAGAACGCCGTCATGCTCGACGCCACCACGGCACGGGTGACCGTTCCGGTGGACGTCTGGTTCGACGGCCGGCGCGAGCACGTGGTGGAGTTGGTCTTCGGCGGGCGCCGGATCGAGAAGGTGACGCTCGACGCGCAGGGGCGTTTCCCCGACCGCGTGCCCGCCGACAACAGCTGGTCTGCCAAGGCCGATGTGGGAGGGGCAGGGATCGGGCGCTCGGGTTCGACCCGTCCCTGACCGATGCCCTGAGCTGCGGTGGGTCCCGTGCACGCGCCGTGCGACGCCCCCATAATCCAGACGCCGCAGACGACCAACGAATTTCTTTCCCGGGGGCGGGCCATGCTCGACGGTCCCCCCAACGCGCCTCTCGCCGCATCAGTGACGCATGACATCTCCCGAACAGGTTAGCGGCGCACACGACGCGCCCTCCTTCGCCGACGCCCAGCCCCTCGCGGTCTGTGCGATCGGGGCCAGCGCCGGCGGGCTCGAGGCGCTGCAGCAGTTCTTCGACAACGCGGATCCCACGCGCGGCATCTCGTACGTGGTCGTGCAGCACCTCTCGCCCGATCACAAGTCGCTCATGGTGGAGCTGCTGCGGCGACACACCACGCTCAAGGTGGTGCGCGCCGAAGACGGCATGCGCATCGAACCGGACACGGTGTATCTCAACCCGCCCAAGACGAACCTCACCATCGAGAGCGGCGTGTTGCGCATGGCCGAGCAGCCGGCCGGTCACGGGCTGCATCTGCCCATCGACGTCTTCTTCGCCTCGCTCGCCCTCGCCATGGGCGAACACGCGGTGGGGATCGTGCTGTCCGGAACAGGCAGCGATGGCACCCGCGGGGCGCGGGAGCTGAAGGCGGAGGGGGGGCTGGTGCTCGTGCAGGACCCCACGGAAGCGCAGTTCGACGGCATGCCGCGCAGCGTTGTGGCCACGGGGCTCGCCGACCAGGTGCTGTCGGTGGCCGATATGCCCGGCACCGTGGCGCAGTTCTTTCTGCGCCGGGGGGGCGGCCGCGCCTTCAGCAGCAGCGAACAGGCGGCGGGCACCGCCTCGCAAGTGCAGCGTGTGCTGGGGCTGCTCCGCGATCGCCTTGGTACCGACTTCACCGGCTACAAGCCCAACACCATCGTGCGGCGCATCGAGCGCCGGGTGCTCATGCACCCCGGGCTCGGCTGGGACGACTACGTCCGTCTGCTCGAGGACTCCAAGCCGGAGCTGGTGCAGCTGCATCGCGACCTGCTCATCAACGTCACGCGCTTCTTCCGTGACGAGGAGGCCTTCCGCCTGCTCGAGCAACGCGTCATCCCGCAACTCGTGATGGACACGCCCCCCGACAGCGAATTGCGCGTCTGGGTGCCGGCCTGCTCCACGGGTGAGGAACCGTACTCGATCGTCATCCTCATCCTCGAGGCGCTCGACCGCGAGAAGCTGAGCCGCAACGTGCGCGTCTTCGCCACCGACGTGGATCAGGATGCGGTGGAGTTCGCGGCCGCCGGGCGCTACGGCGACTCCATTGCCGCCGACATGACCCCCGAGCGCCTCTCGCGCTGGTTCGTGGCCGACGGCGACGGGTACAAGGTAAGCCGCGCCTTGCGCGACCGGGTGATCTTTGCACGGCACAACCTGCTCAAGGATCCGCCGCTCACGCGCATGGACTTCGTGTCCTGTCGCAACATGCTCATTTACCTGGGTACCGACCTGCAGCGCCGCGTCATTGCGCTGCTGGCGTACGCGCTGCGCGCGCGCGGCTTCCTCTTCCTGGGGTCGAGCGAGACCGTGGGGACGCTGTCCACGCTCTTCGATGTGGTCGACCAGAAGTGGAAGCTCTTCCAGGCGCTGCAGCCGGGGCGGCACACCCTGGCCGAGGCGCTTCCTGCACGCCCGCGGCGATCGCTGATGCAGTCGTTCTCGGCCGCCACCGCCGCCGAACAGGCGGTGCTGGCCACGCGCTCGGGGGCGCCGCGGACGGCGACCGAAGACGGGCTGCTGGAGCGGGTGTTCCAGGAGCTCACCGACGTGCTCAAGCTGCGCTGCGTCGTCCTCGACTCGGAGTACCAGCTGCTGCACACCTTCGGTGATGTCAGTACACTGCTCAAGGTGCCGGCCGGGCGCTCCACGCTGGAGATCTTCAAGCTGCTGCCGCGCCCGTTGAGCGCGGCGCTGCGGGCCGCGCTGGGGCGCGTGGCCAAGGAGCACCGCGAGATCCTGTACGAAGGCATCGAGGTGGCCCCCGACGAGCCCACCGTTCGCATGCACGTGCGGCCCCTCGATGTGGGCCCCGACCGCGCCCGGGCCTACGTCATCTTCTTCGAAAGCGGTCCCAGGCCGCTGGCGGGAGGCATTGCCGACCGCTTCGCCATGGACGACTCGTCGGCGCTCCGGCTCTCGCAGCTGGAGCACGAACTGCAGTACACCAAGGAGAACCTGCAGGCCACCATCGAGGAGCTCGAAACCTCCAACGAGGAGCTGCAGGCCACCAACGAGGAGCTGCTGGCGTCGAACGAGGAGCTGCAAAGCACGAACGAGGAGCTCCAGTCGGTGAACGAGGAGCTGCAGACGGTCAATGCCGAGTACCAGGAGAAGATCGCGGAACTCATCAGCCTCAACAACGACATCGAGAACCTGCTCCGGACCACCGGCGTGGGCACCCTGTTCGTGGATGGCTCGCTGCGCATCCGCAAGTTCACCGACGCGGCACTGCGCCTGCTCAACGTGATGCCGCAGGACATCGGCCGCCCGCTCGATCATATCGCCGCCAAGATCCCGGGCGTGGATCTCGTGGCCATGTGCCGTCGGGTCATGAGCGCCAACGGGCCCGAATCGCACGAGGTGCAGGCCCCCGACGGATCGCATCTGCACGTGAAGGTGTTGCCGTATCTCACCGGGGAGATCGGGGTGCACGGCGTCATCGTGAGTGTGATCGACGTGACCGAGGTCAAGCGGGGCGAGGAGCGGCTGCAGCACATCCTCGATTCCATTCCGTCGTCGATTGCCGTGCTGGGGCCCGATGGCACCATCGTCCAGACGAACGCCGAGTGGGCGCGCTTCGCCGAGGTCAACGAGGCCCCGCCGGCGCTCGTTTCGGGGATTGGCCTCAACTACGTCGCCACCTGCATGGCGGCCACCGACGACGCCATGGCGCATGCGGTGGGACGAGGGCTGCGCGAAGTGCTCGGTGGCAAGCGCGACCGGTTCGAGTTGCAGTACCCCTGCCACTCGCCCGACAAGCGGCGCTTCTTCCTGCTGCAGGCCACGGCGCTCACCGCCACGGCCCCGCGGGGGGCGCTCGTGCAGCACTTCGACATCTCGTCACAGGCGCTGCGCCTCGAGCAGCTCACGCAGTGGGTGGAGCAGGTGCAGGCGCTGCAGCTCGACGGGGTGCCGACGCTCCCCGAATCCTGATCGGTGATGGCCGCGCAACGCGGCCACCGCGTGCGTTACGAGGAGTAGTACGCGGCGTTTTCCTCGATGTACCCCTTCGTGAAGTCGCAGCCGTAGGCCGTGGCGTGTGCCTCTCCCGCACCCAGCGCCACGGCGATGTCCACCACCTCGCGCGCGAGCGTCTCCCGCACGATCGCATCGTCGAAGGTCAGGCGCTCGCCACGCCCCACCACCTGAAAGCCGTTGATCCACGCGTCGGTCCGATCAGGGTGGATGGTGCAGTCGAAACACTTGCCCACCGCCATGAGCAGACGTCCCACGTTCGGGTCGGCGCCGTGCACCATGGTCTTCACCAGCGGCGAGTTCACGATGGACTTGGCCACGGTGTACGCCTCACGCGCATTCTTCGCCCCGCGCACGTGCACCCGCAGCAGATGCTCGGCCCCCTCACCGTCGCGGGCCAGAATCTCGGTCATGCGCGTGCACCCCGCCACGAGCAGTTGCAGGAACTCGGCTTCGTCCACCGGGCCCGCCA
This sequence comes from Gemmatimonas sp., assembly GCF_027531815.1. NCBI lineage: Bacteria > Pseudomonadati > Gemmatimonadota > Gemmatimonadia > Gemmatimonadales > Gemmatimonadaceae > Gemmatimonas > Gemmatimonas sp. The sequence goes on from NZ_JAPZSK010000013.1 coordinate 23,463, forward strand.
GCCCGTTGGCGAGAATGGCGCAGGTATCCGAGGTGCTGGTGTCGGTATCCACCGACAGCATGTTGAACGAAGGGGCCACGGCCGCACGCAACAGACGGTCCAGCGTGGGTGCATCGAAGGCGGCATCGGTGAAGATGTACGACAGCATGGTGGCCATGTTCGGTTCGATCATGCCCGAGCCCTTGGCCACCCACGTGATCGTGGCCTCTCCCACCGACGCCGAGAGCGCCTTGGGGTGCGAGTCGGTCGTCATGATCCCCTCGGCGCCCACCATGGGGTTGTCCTGCAGTTCGGCCGCCATGCCCACCACGCCCGTCTCGATCTTCTCGATTGGCAGTGGTACCCCGATCACTCCGGTCGAGCTCACCAGCATGCGGTCGGCACTCGTGCCCAGTTCGGCGGCCGCGGCGCGCGCCATGCGTCGCGCGTGCTGTACGCCGGTCGCTCCGGTGGCCACGTTGCTCACCTTGCTGTTGGCAATCACGCCGCGCAGGATGCCACCGGCGATCGTTTCACGCCCGAGAATGATGGGGGCGCCCGGAAAGTGATTGCGCGTGAATACCGCCGCGGCGGCGGCGTCCACGTCGCTGGCAAAGAGCGTCAGGTCGCGTGCGGTGGGCTTGAGACCCACATTGCGGCTGGCGCAGCGGAAGCCGCGCGGAAAGACCGGCGTCTCGTGAAATGTGATGGCGTGTGACATCCAGCAAAGCTGGAAGCGGCGGATACGCTGCGCCAGCGGTTTGGTGGCGTGAGCGCACCATCCCGTTCGGGGAGGACGAGGCGGGATTGAGTCGACTTTAGCGGAATCGGTCCCAACCGTACATAATAGACGCAAACGGTGCAATACAGGTGTGTAAAGGTGTATTCGCGGGACGGCACGTTTTGTACCGCAATCACAATTGGGAAAGCCGAATGTACACTGTAACGTCCGCTTCGCCCTGTCACCTCGTCCCCGACGCTCGTGCCTTCGCAACCTTCGCTCCGGCCGTTCGACATCGCTGTCGCTCTCCGTCTGGTTCTCGTGCCTGAAGACCGCTACGAGCCGCTCGCGATTGCCCTGGCGACCAGCACCAGCGCCGTACACCGCTCGGTAGCTCGCTTGCAGCACGCGGGCATCTGCGGTCCAGGCAGCCGCACCGTGGCCGAACCGGCCTTGCACGAATTCCTCGTGCACGGCGCGCGCTACGCGTTTCCAGCGGTGCACGGCCCCGAGCGGGTAGGGCTTCCCACCGCCGGGGCCCATCCGGACCTCGCCGCGGTCTTTGGCGCTGATGAGGCGGTGCGGACGCTCGTCTGGCCCATGGAGGGGGGGGCGGTGCGCGGCGAAACGCTCGTGCCCCTTTTCAACGGCCTCACCAAGGTGGTGACCCGTGACGCGCGGCTGCACCGGATGCTCGCCTGTGTCGACGGAATTCGTGTGGGCACGACGCGCCAGCGCGGTGCCGCCGCGGAGCTGCTGCGGCACCTGATTGCGTCGCGCGCCAACTGAGCCTGCGCCCCCTTGACCCGGCGCCATCCCGCCGGCTCGGGGAAACGCATTGGCATTCATTCACTCAGTCGACTGCAGTCTGCTGCCCCGTCAGAGCGCGCTCATTACCGCGACGCGGTCGGTACTCCCGACGGCAACATAATTCGTGAGGCGGTGTCATCTGGGCGTCATTTCGTCGATTCTTTGGTGGTAGGACGTGCAAAAACGTGGTCAGCCGTACCGGCTGACCACGCGGAGCACTAGCTCCCCGGCGCGGCGCGTACCCACGCCGCGTAGCCGCCCTGCAGGTCGATGGCGTTCGTGCGCCCCAAGCGGTGCAGCAGACTGGTGGCGATCGCCGAGCGGGCCCCCGCCTGGCAGTGAACCCCCACGGCGCCTGCGGGAATCTCGTGCACGCGCTCAGCCAACTCGCCAAGCGGAATGTGCACGGCGTGGGGCAGGTGGCCGCCCTCCCACTCGGTGCGCCCGCGCACATCGATCACCGGAAGCGACCCGTCGCGAACGGCCGCGGAGGTGATGGCCTGCTGAGGCAGCGGCACGGCGAGGCTGCCGCTGGCGTCGAGGAGCGTGAGCAGCGCGTCGGCGTCCACCCACCCCACGATTCCGTCGAAGCCGATCTGCCGCAGATCGTGGCGGGCCGCCTCCACAAGCGCTCCCACCGCCTCTCCCGGCGGCGCCAGCAGTAGCAGCGGCGCGCTCACTGGCACCAGCGAACCCACCCAGGTGCTGAAGCTGCGCCCGTAGGGCACGGAGAGGCTGCCCGTGGCGTGTCGCGCGGCGAAAGCCGCGACGGGGCGCAGATCGATCGGCCACAGCGCCGAGCGCGCCAGCAGCGCGGCGCCCTCGCCGGCCGAAAGCTGCGGCAGCGGCGACAGCGGACCCAGCACCGGTGGCCCGTCACGGTTGATCCGCTTCATGTCCGCAAAATAGCGCGGGGGTTCTGGCTGCCCCTCCAGCACCATCCGCACGAACTCGCCCTCGTTGGTGGTCGCGACCCCCCAGTTGGCGCGCTTCTCGTAGCCCACCGTGCTCGATGGTACCGCGCCCAGCGCCTTGCCGCAGGCCGACCCGGCGCCATGTCCCGGCCACACCTGCAGGTGGTCGGGAAGGGCGCGGAATCGCTCAAGTGAATGGAACAGCGTGCGGGCCCCGGCTTCCATCGTGTTCGCCACCTTGGCGGCCTTTTCGAGCAGGTCCGGCCTTCCCACGTCGCCCACGAACACGAAGTCGCCCGTGAGCACGCCCATGGGGCCCGCCGCGCGTGGTGTATCGGTGACGACAAAGCTCAGATGTTCGGGGGTGTGCCCCGGTGTATGCAGCACGTCGAGCCGGATGTTGCCCACCATGATCACATCCCCGTCGTGGAGCAGCGTCGCCCCGTCGTGTGCCGCAAACGCGTACTGCCAGTCGGCGCCGCCTTCAGCGGACAGGAAGAGCCGCGCGCCGGTCGCGGCGCGCAGTTCGCGCCCCCCCGAAATGAAATCGGCGTGGATGTGCGTTTCCGTCACGTGCGTAATGCGCAGCCCCTCGCGTGCCGCGACGTCGAGGTAGGGGCGGGGATCGCGCAGCGGATCCACCACGATGGCCTCACCGGTGGCCTGACAGCCGATGAGATAGCTCGCCTGGGCGAGCGACGTGTCGTAGAACTGGCGGAAGTACATGGCAACAAGCTAAAGGGGCGAAAGGGAACGCCGAGGGGCTGGTGACGAATCGTGCGATGCTGGGGATGTTCACAACAATGCCGAGGCCGTGACGCTCCACGGCGCGACCGCCATGGTCTGCCGTTCGTCCAATTTGTACAATGAGTGAAATGCCCAGTCCACCGCCCCGCCGTCGCCCCTCGACGCTGGCCGCCAGTCGGATGCTGCAGGCGCAGCGTCCTCTGGGCGCGGCGCCGCTGCCGCCGTTGGGGCGTGGCGCACCGGCGAAGGGTGGGATGCCGCCGGACCCGCGTGGCCGTGGGACGGCGTCGTCTACGCTAAGTGCCCGCACGGAGCCCGCATCAGGGAAACCCGTACCCCGCCCGGGGGGCGCGGCGAAGTCGCCGGTTGCGAGCGCACCGGCGCGTCCGCCCGCCACGAGGCACGTCGACCGGGATCAGGTGCTGGTGAGCAGCGTGGTCGTGGCCTTCCTGCTGCTCACGGTGGCCGCGGTCGGCCTACAGGTAAACGGCAACGCGCGCACCGACCGCAGCGTCGGTCAGGTGACGGGCACCCTGACCCGCGTGTACGATCAGCAGACCGCGTTCCGGCTCATCAATCAGCGCTTCGCCACCTGGCCGGAGCTCAAGGCGCAGGGAATGGCCCTGCCCATGTCGCATCGGGTGCTCGCCTCCAACGCCTCCCCGTCGCATTGGTTCATCAAGGTACGTGACACCCAGACCGGGATCGTCTGTTCCCGCACGGGGGAGCTGTTCGACGAGGGGCCGCTTGAACGGCCGCCCAGCTGCAGCACCGGCGCACGATAGTCACCGAACGGGGATTCCCTCCGTCCACCCGCGGCGATAGATCGGAGAGTGCTCCGATCCTCTCCGTTCCGATTCGTTCGCGGGCTGCTGCTGGTGGCGGTCCTGGGCCAGAGCGCCGACCTCTCGGCCCAATCCCGCCCCGCCGCCGACTCCCTGCGGCGCGACCGTGCGCAAGCGCTGCGCTCCCTGCGGGTGAGTGTCACCCGCGACGTCGAACGGACGCCCTTCGAACTGCCCTTCGCGCTTTCCACCGCTCCGCTGTCGGCGCGGCCGGCACTGCGACGCACCGGCGCCAATGAACTGCTGCTGGCCGTCCCCGGTGTGCAGGTACAGGATCGCGCCAATCCGTCGCAGGACCAGCGCATCGCCATCCGTGGTTTCGGTGCACGCTCGGCCTTCGGGGTGCGTGGCGTGCGCGTGCTGCGCGACGGCGTGCCGGTATCGCTTCCCGACGGGCAGACGCCCACCGACTGGATCGACCTCGAGACCATCGACCGTATCGACATCGTGCGCGGTACGGCCGCCGCGCTGTATGGCAATGCGGCCGGCGGCGTGATCGACATGCGGTCGCGCGCGCCGGCGGCGGTGCCGTTCACGGCGCAGGCGCGCGTGTGGGACGGCGGGGGGGTGCAGCGCGGCAACCTGCAGCTGTCGGGCAGTCAGGCAGACAGTACCGGGTGGTGGCAACGCGCCGGCTGGCTGCTGTCGGCCACCCGCACCCAGGGCGACGGACCGCGACGCTGGTCGCGGCTCGATGCGTCGAGCCTCTTCGCGCGCGGCCTCGCCACCGTGGCGGGGACGCGCCTTGAGTTGCAGGCCACGCACTACGACGCCCCGCGTGCCGAGAACACCGGCGCGCTCACGGCCGAGGAGTTGGCGCGCGATCCGCGCCTCCCCGACTCGCTCAACATCACACGGCGGTCACGCAAGGCCGTGGTGCAGACGCAGCTGGCGCTGCTCGGCGAACGGGAGGTGGCGGGCGGCACGGTACGCGGCTCGCTCTTCACGAGTGCCCGCACGCTCGACAATCCGCTCCCGTTTGCCATGGTGGCGGTGGACCGGAAGGTGATGGGCGGAGGAGTGCACGGCGCGTGGCGCGTGGCACGGCTCGCGTGGCCGGTGCGTCTGGGGGCGGGTGTCGATGCGCAACGGGTGCTGGACGAGCGCTACAACTACGAGAATTGCGCCGCCGTTGCCGCGGCGGCACCGGCCACGGCGCTCTGTCCGCAGCCCGGCACCGAGCGCGGGGCCACGCGGCTCGATCAGCAGGAGCGCGCCGCCAGCGTGGGGGCGTATGGGCGCGTCGAAGTGGAAGCGCCGCACGGCCTGCTTGCGAGTGCCGCGCTGCGCCACGATCAGGTGCAGTTCCGTGTGCGCGATCGCTTCATCACGCCGCGCAACGCCGACGATTCCGGCGATCGGTCGCTGCAGGCGGTGAGCCCCATGCTGGGGCTGGTCTGGCGCGTCCGTCCGCAGTGGTCGCTGTACGGCAACCTCTCCACCGCCTTCGAAACGCCCACGATCACCGAACTCACGAATCAGGAAACGGGCGCGGCAGGACTCAACGCGACGCTCGAACCACAGCGCACACGAACGTCGGAGATGGGCGCGCAGGCGCTGCTGGGCGGTCGGGTGCGCGCCGATCTGGCGCTCTTCCGCGCCGTCGTGCTCGATGAGCTGGTGCCCTTCGACGTGCCCAATCAGCCGGGGCGCCGGGCTTTCCGCAATGCCGGCCGCTCCACCCGTACGGGTGCGGAAACCAGTGTGCGCGCCGCATGGCAGGCGTTCGAGGCGGGAGCGGCGTACACCTGGTCGCGCTTCCGCTTTGACCGCTACGTCGTGGGGAACACCTCCTTTGCCGGGAAAGCCATTCCCGGCGTGCCCGCGCATTACCTGCAGGCGTTCGGTACCGCACGGCGTGGCCCGCTCTGGAGCAGTGTCGAAGTCACCGCGGCGTCGTCGGCCAGCGCGAACGACGGCGGTACGGTGACCGCTGCCGGCTACGCGGTGTGGAACTGGCGCGCCGGACTCGATGCCGTCGTGGGCAGCGTCCGCCTGCAGCCCACCGTGTCGCTCGAAAACGCCTTCGATCGGCGCCATGCCGGCAGCCTCGTGATCAATGCCACGCGCAATCGTTTCTTCGAGCCGGGGCTGCCGCGCCGCCTCACCGTCCTGACCAGTCTCCAGTGGCGGTGAGCGGCAGGGCGCGAGGAAGTCGGGGGCGGAGCCGGATTCACGGACGCCATTGAGCCAACACGGGAACCGTGGAGCCAACGCGCCGGCTTGAGCTATGGTGTCGCAACACACCATCTGTTCCGCTCACCTCAACGACCCCACCCCATGAGCATGCACAGCACCGACGGCGCGCTGTCCATCCCCGAAGACTTCGACGGCTTTCTCCTCGATGCCATTCCCACCACCGACGGTATCTGGGCGCTCTACGGCTTCGACGATGACCGTCCGGTCGACGCCTGGAGCAGCTATCACGCGACGCGCTGCGTGGACCAGATGGCCATTGCGCGCGCGCGTGTGAAGGCCGCCGAATGGGCGCTCGCCGATGTGCAGGCGCGCGGGATCGCGCCGTGCATTGCCAAGGCCGCGGCGCACCTCGCGGGGGCGCGCGCCGAACTGGCCACGTGGGAAGCACAGGCGCGCCGCCTCGAGACCCACCGCAAGGTCACCTACGGCGCGTGGTCCACGCCGGTCATTGCCGACTGACCGCGCTTCGCGGGTGAGCGCAGCCGGTTAGCGCACCCGCAGGATGAAGGGCATCCGCGCGTACACGCCGCGCGGATCGTTGTAGGCCATGAGCGCGCCGAGTTCGCGCGTGATGTCACGCACGAGCTCGGCCGCCGCCCCGCGCGCCCCCAATTGCTGCACCGCGGCATCGAGCTGTGCCGCCACCGGCGTGGGCTTGTCCTCCACCAGGTCGGACAGCCACTCGGTGGCGGTCTTCACGTGCGGGTACTCGCGCACGTCGTAGTCACCGGTCAGCTTCGCCCGCGCTGCCGCCGCCTTCACGGCATCCTGCAGGCTGCCCAGGGAGTCCACGAGCCCCAGGCGATGCGCCTGCACCCCGGACCACACCCGCCCTTCGGCCAGACCGCGTACGGAATCGAGTGGAAGCCCGCGCGCTGTGCTCACCCGCTGCAGGAAGGCGTCGTACACCATGTCGGTGCCGCGCTGCAACACGGCGAGTTCCGCCTCGGTGCGCGGACGCGCAATGGTGAAGAGGTCGGCATAGCGCCCCGTCTTCACCGTGTCGAACGTGACGCCCTGCCGGTTGGCCAGCGCCTGGATGTTCGGCACGAGCGCAAACACGCCGATCGACCCGGTGATGGTGTTGGGTTCGGCGTAAATGCGCGATGCCGCCGTGCTGATCCAGTACCCACCGCTCGCGGCCAGCGACCCCATCGACACCACGACCGGCTTCACCTTCGCCATGAGGGTGAGCTCCCGCTGAATCTGTTCCGAAGCCACCGCGCTGCCTCCGGGGCTGTTCACGCGCAGCACCACCGCCTTGATCTTGCGGTCGCTGCGCAGCGCCCGCAGCTCGCGACTGAAGGACATGCCGCCGATCTGGCCGGCTCCGCCCTCACCGTCCACGATGTCCCCTTCGGCGTACACGATGGCAATCGCCTGGCTGGCCCCCACGAGCCGTTCCTTCGCCACCGCGATCGGCGCATAGTTGTCGATCGTGATCTGCGGCAGCGTCGGCTGGTCGAGGGCGGCCGCCAGACGGGCCGCGCGGCTGCTGTCGGCTCCTTCTGCCGCGGCGCTGCCGCTGTCGGCGGGCGCGACTCCCGCCATCTTCTGCAGGTCGGTCAGGACCACGTCGAAATAGGCCACCCGATCGACCAGCCTGGCGGACTGCGCCTCCGCCGGTGCAATGATGCCCTGGGCGTCGACCAAGGTCTGCAACGCCAGCGTGTCCATACCGCGTGTGCGGGCGATGCCGCGCTTCACCTCGCTCCACAGGTCGCCAAGGTACGACGCCACCTGCTGCCGGTTTTCGGGGCTCATGTCCCGGCGCGTGAATGGTTCGACCGCCGCCTTGAAGCGCCCCACGCGGCTCACCTGCACGCCCACGCCGTACTTCTCAAACAACCCGGTGAGAAAGAGCTGCTCCGACACGAGTCCCGGCAGCAGCAGCGAGCCGAACGGGTCGAGCGTAATCGTGGTCGCCGCCGACGCCACGTAGTACGTGGCCGCGTCGGGATTCACGAGGTACGCGTGCACCGGCTTCCTTTTCGCCGCGAAGGCCACGAGCGCTTCGCGCAACTCGCGCAGCGCGGCGTAGCCGGAACGGGTGCCGTCGCCGGTGACGGTACCGCGCAGCAGAATGCCGCTGATGCGATCGTCGTCGATGGCGGCGCGCACCCCCACCAGCGCCGAGCGGAGCGGCAGCGCCGTGCCGCCAGGCTCGAAGGCGTCATCGAAGAACCCGCGCCGTTCAGGATGCGCAGGCTGGTCGGAGAGCGGACGGTCGAGGTCGATGATGAGCACCGCCCCCTGCCGCACCTCGGTGGCCGGTCGTGATCCGGCGGATGCGGCAATGCCGGCGATCAGTAGCAGGCCGACCACCACACACACGGCAATCGTGACGAGATTCGCGGCCAGCGCCGCAAAGAACTGCTTCATAAGAGGGGGCTCCGGGGAAGGCGAGCGTACGGACTGCTACACATTAACCGGTACGGGGCGGGGCGGCGGCCGGTTCCGGGACAGGACGCGCTCAAGACCGCGTGCGCCGTCGGGGCATGGCCCCCACGGCATAAACATGACGCTACCGTCGCAAAACCCCTTGCCGCCGCGTGATCCGGGGCGCAGCTTCCATTCACCTCTTTCCCGAGTCCAGTCCATGCCCGCTTTCCACGCGCCGCTCGACGACATCCGCTATCTCCTGCACGACGTGCACGACATTGGCCAGCTCGCCGCGCTCCCCGGGTTCGAGGAGGCCACGCCGGAGATGATCGACGAAGTGCTCCGCGGCGGGGCCCGCTTCTGCGAAGAGGTGCTCTTTCCGCTCAATCAGAGCGGCGACGCCGAGGGGGTCCATCTCGCGAACGGCATCGTGACCACCCCCGCGGGGTTCAAGGAGGCGTACCAGCGCTATACCGCCGACGGATGGACCGCGATCAGCGCCGAGCCGACGTACGGTGGCACCGGGCTCCCCGAAATGGTGCGCTTCGTCATGGAGGAGCTGCTCTGCTCGGCCAATCTCTCCTTCTCCATGTACCCCGGGCTTTCGCATGGTGCCTACAGCGCACTCATGAGCCACGGATCGGAGGAGCTCAAGCAGCGGTTCCTCCCGCGGCTCATCGATGGCAGCTGGGGCGGCACCATGTGTCTCACCGAGGCGCACGCGGGCACTGATCTGGGCATCCTCACCACGCGCGCGGTGCCGAATGCCGATGGCACCCATGCCATCACGGGGCAGAAGATCTTCATCAGCGCCGGGGAGCACGATCTCACGGCGAACATCGTGCATCTCGTCCTCGCCAAGCTCCCCGACGCGCCCAGCGGCACCAAGGGCATTTCCCTCTTCCTGGTCCCCAAGTTCCTCCCCACGGCAGACGGTGGGCTGGGGGCCCGCAACGGGGTCACGTGCGGCAGCGTGGAACACAAGATGGGGATCAAGGCCAGTGCCACCTGTGTGCTCGACTTCGATCAGGCCACGGGCTGGATGGTCGGGGAGCCGCACAAGGGCATGCGCGCCATGTTCGTCATGATGAACGGAGCGCGCCTGGCCGTGGGGCTGCAGGGACTCGGGCTCTCGGAGGTGGCGTACCAGAACGCGCGCGCGTATGCGCGGGAGCGACTGCAAGGCCGGTCGCTCACCGGTCCCAAGCACCCGGACGGCGTGGCCGACCCCATCCTCGTGCACCCGGACGTGCGCAAGGGGCTGTTGCGCATCAAGTCGCTCAACGAGGGCATGCGGTCGCTGGCGTACGCCGTGGGTATTCGCATCGATCTCGAACATCGGCACCCCGATCCCGCGGTGCGGCAGGATGCTGCCGATCTGGTGGCGCTCATGACGCCGGTCATCAAGGCCTTCCTCACCGATCGTGGCTTCGAGAACACCAACATCGCCCTGCAAACGCTCGGCGGGCACGGGTACATCAAGGAGTACGGCATTGAGCAGTACGTGCGCGATGCCCGTATCGCGCAAATCTACGAAGGCACCAATGCCGTGCAGGCGCTCGATCTGGTGGGGCGCAAGCTGCCCATGGAGGGCGGTCGTCTGGTGCGGCGCTTCTTCGAGCTGGTCAAGACCGACGTGGATGCCGCCGCGGCGGTGGCGGGGCTTGAGGAGTTCGCCAAGGCACTGGGGGCGTCGCTGTACCAGCTGCAGAAAGCCACCATGCTGCTCGCCGAGCGCGGCTTCGCCAACCCCGATGAAGTGGGCGCCGCGGCCACCGAATATCTCGATCTCATGGGCTACACGGCGGTGGGGTGGCAGTGGCTGCGCATGGCCACGGTCTCGCAACAGCAGCTGGCGGCGGGTGCGGAGGACCGGCGGTTCCACGAGGCCAAGCTCAAGACCGCCCGCTTCTACTTCGGGCGCGTCCTTCCCGGCACGGCAGCGCTGCTGACGGCCATCCAGGCAGGGAGCGCGCCGGTCATGGCGCTGTCGGCGGACGAGTTCTGACGTGCCCGCCGTGTGACAGTCCGGGCCGGAGCCCGCCCCCGGCCTCAAGCATTGTGTGTGTGGTGCCGAAGCCCTCAGGAAGCCCCTCACCCACACCATGTTCTTCAAGAAAAGCTCCGAACCGTGCTCGGCGTTTGAAGGAACCCAGGCCACCGGCGTGACCGACGCCGCGGTGCAGACGGCCACGACCGTCCCGGCCGCTGCGCCGGTGGCGGGTTGTGAGCCGTCCGTTCCGGTCGACGACGGTCTGGGGCTGGTGCTCGATGCGCTTGGCGGTATCCTGGCGGCCCTGTCGCGGTATCCCATCGACCTCCCCGACCGATCGGGGGAGGAGCTCTCGCGCGAGCTGACCAGATGGCGTCGCCATGCCACCATGGGCTGCGCGCTCTCCGAGCACGACGACGCGTCGGTGGGCGTGGCGGCACGTGACTGGAGCGGGGTGGTCCGCACCGTCACCGAGCAGCGACGCGACGAGCACCGGTACGTCAAGGCCTCCATCAATGAGCTCCGTGATGCCCTCTGGGCCTGCGTGGAAACGGTGCACAAGGCCGTGCAGGTGGACCACGCGGTGGATGCCACCACGGAACAGCAGATGGAGCGGGCGAAGACGGCGTTGCAGCGTATGCAGACCGGTTCCATCAAGCAGGAGGTCCTTGGGGCTGTGATCGCCATCGAGGGAGCGCTACGGACCCGTCGTGAGCAGCAGCAGGAGCAGTACGTGAGCCTCGGTCGCAAGCTCGAGGGTCTGAGTCAGCAGCTGGAGGAGGCCCGTCGCGAATGCACCACCGATGCGCTCACGGGGCTGGGCAACCGCAAGCACTTCGATATCGTGGCGTCCCGGGCGCGGCAGATGCATTCCCTCGGGCGGCAGCCGGTGGCGCTGCTCATGGTCGACATCGACCGGCTGAAGCTCGTGAACGACCTGTACGGCCATCAGTCGGGTGACGCGGCCATCGTGAACCTCGGTAAGGCCCTCGCCAGGACGTTTCTGCGCTCGAGTGACGTACTCTGCCGTTTGGGGGGCGACGAGTTCGCGGTGATCCTGTTCAACACCGACTGGAAGATGGCGCTGACGCTGGCCAAGCGGCTGCAGGAGCAGCTCAGTCTCATGCCGGCGCCACACCAGAACATGGAGTTCGCGATCGGGGCGAGCGTGGGCGTGGCGCAACTCGAGGGGCACGAAGAGGTGGCCGACTGGGTGTCCCGCGCCGACAAGGCGCTGTACAAGGCCAAGCAGCATGCCCGAGAACGGGTCTGCGTGGCGGACGGTCTCTCACTGCCCACGGACTGAGGGGGCCGGCGCCCGTGGGCCCGTTGTCAGGTGCTCGCGCGCGCACCGCTTGACGCGCGCAGTGCATTCAGGATGACGGCCACATCGATCGCTTCCTGGATCAGTGCGCCCGCCACCGGGGTGAGCATACCGGCGGCCGCAAAGCCCATCCCCACAAGCGACAGCCCGAGTCCCACGCCAATCGATTGCCGGGCGATGAACAGCGCCCGCCGTCCGATCTCCACCGCTTCGGGAATACGCCCCGGGTCGTCCACGAGCAGTACCACGTCGGCCGCCTCGGCCACCACCCCGCCGCCGTGCCCCGCCAGCGCCACCCCGACGGTGGCGGTACTCAGTGAAGGGGCATCGTTGGTACCGTCGCCCACCATGAGCACCCGGCGACCTCCCTTCTCGATGGCGCTCACGCGGGAGGCCTTGTCCTGGGCCGTCAGGCCGCCGGCGAACTGCGAGATCCCCACCGCTTCCGCAATGGCGCGCACATTCTCCTCCCGGTCGCCCGAGAAGAGGTACAGGTCGCGCAACCCGAGCGCGCGCAGCGCCTCGAACATGGGAGCGAGCTCCGGGCGTATCTGGTCGGCGAACTCAATGCGCGCCACTTCGCCCCCCGCGGTGGCCACATACGCGCGCAGCCCGGTCGCGTCGCTTTCCATGGTCGCGAGCAGTCCGGCCGCTGCGGGCACTCGCTCCTGCAGCCGTTCGCGGACGAAGTCCGGTGACCCCACCACCACCCACTCGCCCGCCACTTCACCGGTCACTCCGCGGCCGGGCGTTTCGTGCAGTGCCGTGGCCATGGCCAGCGTCGCGCCGCGCGCCTCCGCCTCGGCCACGATCACGCGTGCCAGCAGGTGCCCCGAGCCCTGCTCCACGGCTGCGGCCTTGGCCAGCACGGTGAGCAGGTCGCTTCCGTCGCCGGCGATCACCCGCGCCACCTGGGGCTTGCCCACGGTGAGTGTTCCTGTCTTGTCGAAGACGGCGGTGTCGACCCGCGAGAGCCCCTCCAGCGCCGCGCCATGGCGCACGATGATGGCGCGCCGCGCCGCGCGATTGATGCCGCCAATGATGGCCACCGGCGCGGCGAGAATGAGCGGGCACGGGGTCGCCACCACCAGTACGGCCAGCACGCGTGTCCAGTCGTGCGACACCAGCCACGCCACCAGACAGGCCAGCAGGGTGAGCGGGGTGAACCACACCGCCCACACATCGGCGGTGCGCTGCAACGGACTCTTCGACGCCTGCGCGCTGCGCACCAGGTCCACGATGCGCGCGTACTGGCTTTCCTGCGAACGACGTTCGGCGCGCATGGTGAACGCGCCTTCCTGGTTCACGCTTCCCGAGAGCAGTCGGGCACCGACCGCCGTTCGCACCGGCACGGGCTCGCCGGTAAGACGCGACGTGTCCACATGCGACGTGCCGTCGAGCACCACGCCGTCGGCCGGTACCAGCTCCCCCGGGCGAATCAGCAGGGCGTCACCGGGTTCGATGATGCCGGCATCGATGTCCTCCACGCGCCCCTTGCGCACGCGGTGCGCGGTCCGCGGGGCATCAGCCTCAAGGGCCGCCACCGCATTCGAGGCGCGCGCGACCGCATAGGCATCGAGCGCCTCGCCCCCCGTCTGCATGAGCACGACGACGAGACCGGCCAGTGGTTGCCCCAGCAGCAGCGCTCCCACGATGGCCAGCATGGCGACCACGTCGGCGGCAAACTCGCCGCGCAACATGCCGCGCAATGTACGCCACGCCACCGGCACCCCGGTGACAAGCAGCCCCAGCAGCCACACGCGATCGCGCCACGGATCGGCCGACAGCACGAGCGGCGTGGCGAACCCGGCCAGCAGGAACGCGAGCGCGATCAGCGGCGGAGGCGATATGGGGAAGGACAATCGGGTTTTCGCATGAGGGTGGCAGAATCGCCCGGCGCACGCTCTCATCCATGCGGCTCGGTACCGCGCCCCGCAAGGGTGAAATCACGGACTGGATGAATCCTGATTAGCTTGCTCTGGTATGACCAATACACATTCTCACGCGGCGCTTGCCGCGATCGTTGACATTGCCGCCGACGCGATCATCGCGCTCGATGACAACTTCCGCATCGTGCGCTTCAATCGTGGTGCCGAGCAGATCTTTCAATGGCAGGAGGCCGACATGCTGGGGCAGCCGCTCGACCGGCTGCTCCCCATGAGTGCGCGCGCGGTGCATCGCGGCCATATGCGCACCTTCGCCGAGGGTCCGGCGGATGCGCGAATCATGGCCCATCGCCGCGCCATTGCCGGGCTGCGCCGGAACGGGGAGATGTTCCCCGCCGAAGCGTCCATTGCCCGCGTCACGATGGACGGCGAACGCACCTTCATGGTGACGTTGCGTGATGTGAGTGAACGCGTGAAGAGCGAAGAGCGACAGAAGTTGCTCTCGACTGCCGGGTGGGTGCTGGCGGCCTCGCTCGACGTGGAGTCCACGATGGCCACCATCGCCGAGCTGCCTGTACCGCTGCTTGGGGAATGGAGCCTGCTCGAGCTGCTCACCCCCGACGGCGCCATGCGGCGGGCGGCCGCCGTGCACACGGACCTGCAGCGTCACGAGGACACGGCGGCGCTCCTGTCGCGCGTGGCGGAGCCGCTCGAGCTCGATCCGCTGCCCACGAGTGGTGCACGGGTGGCTCACGAAGCGGAGGCGCAGCGCATCACCGATGTTGGCGCCTGGCTCAAGGCGAACTTCCACGATGCCCCGTCGCGCGCGCGCGCCGAATCACTTGGCGTGAGCGCGGTGCTGCTCGTGCCACTGCGCGCAGGCGGACGCGCGCTCGGTGCCCTGCACCTCGTGCGCACCCGCCCCGCGGCCACGCACTCGCTCGAGGAGCAGCAGGTAGCCGACCAGTTCGCCGGCCTGGCGGCGCTCGCCCTCGAGAATGCCCGGCTGTATCAGCAGTCGCGCAGCGCCGTGCGTGAGCGCGACGAGATGCTCGCCATTGTCTCGCATGACCTGCGCAATCCGGTCAATGCCATCGTGATGCTCACCGGGGCGGTGCTCAAGCGGGACGTCGACGCCATCGCCCCCGAGGTGGAGCAGGCGCACATGGCGCGCGACGAGGTCGAGGCGGTGCGCGCCGCTGCGCGTCAGGCCGACGGGCTCATTCAGGATCTGCAGGATGTCTCGCGCATCTCGGCGGGACGCCTGCGCGTGGAACGCCGACGCGTGCCCGCGGCGGAGATCCTCAAGGAATGCGCCGACATGTTCGAGCCGGTCATGGTCGATGCGGCACTGCGCTTCGTGCGCCGTTTCGACGAGGACCTGCCGGTGCTGCTGGCCGATCGCCATCGTCTGCAGCAGGTGCTCTCCAATCTGCTGGGAAACGCCGTGCGGTTCACGCCGCACGGTGGTGAAATCGTGCTCGCCGCGGCGCGGCACGACGACATGCTGCGCATCAGCGTACGGGACACGGGGCCGGGCGTCGCCATCGACGACGTCCCGCGCCTCTTCGAGCGCTACTTCCAGGCCCCGCGCCTGTTGCGCGCAGGGTCGGGGCTCGGCCTCTACATCGCCAAGGGCATCGTCGAGGCCCACGGCGGCGAGATCGGCGTGGACTCGGAAGTGGGGAAGGGGGCCGAGTTCTGGTTTACCGTGCCGGCGTAGGGCCTTCGGCCCACCACCTCACCCGAACAGCCGCGTCCGCGCTGCTTCGCTCAGCGCCACCACCGCCGGGTGCGCCAGCTTGCGCTCGGCACTGATGGCGTAGAAGCGCTCCCGGACGTCGGGGAGTCGGCCCACCACACGCACATGATAGGCGCGCCGGATCTGCGCCTCCACCACCGATGGCGCGGCGAAGAGGCCCATGCCCTCCTGGCCGAACACCTGGAGGAGCGCCACGTCTTCGGCCTCGCACACCACGTCGGGGCGCACGTCCTGCGCCACACACCATGCGTCGAGGGAGCGGCGCATGGCGGTGTTGCTGGTCGGCATGATGAAGGGCGCACCGTCCAACGACGCCGGGAACTTGCGTCGATGCTTGTTCGCCAGCGCCTCCGTGCCGAACACGGTGAGGCCGCATTCGCCAAGCAGGTGCGTGAACAGCGTGATGGGCAACCCCGGCGATGCGGGCGTATCGGTGAGGACCACGTCCAGCGCGTGCACCGCCAGGTCGGCGAGCAGCCGCTCCGTCTTGTCGATACGGCAGGTGAGGCGTAGCCCCGGCAGGGCGTCGAGCGCCGGGCGCAGCAGCCGCCAGGTGGTGAGCTTGGGGAGCGAGTCGGAGATCCCCACGACCAGTTTGGCGGGGAGTCGTGCATCACCGCGCGCAAGCGCTTCCGTGAGTTCGCGGCCCGTGCGGAACATGTCGTCGGCATAGTGGAAGACGAGATGCCCCGTTTCGGTGAGCACGAGATTGCGCCCGCGCTTGTCGAACAGCGCCGCGCCCAGAGAGCGCTCCAGCTGCTTGAGCTGCGTGCTGATGGTGGGCTGCGTGAGGTGCAACACTTCCGTGGCGCGCGTGATGCTTCCTTCGCGCGCCACCACCCAGAAGTACAGCAGATGCTGGTAGTTGAGGGTGTTGAGGGAGAGCGGCGCCATCACACGGAGACCGGCATCACCTTGCCGGTGTCGAGGTCATACACACCACCGGCAATGACGAGTGTGCCTGCCTTCACCCGTCGTGCAAGCACCGGTGATGCTTCCTTGAGAATCTCCGCCTGCAACTCGACGTTGCGCGCAATGGCCCGGTTCACGTCGCCGCCGCTTTCCTTGGCTGCGCGCCGGATGTGCTGGTACAGGGTGGAGATCTGTCCCGGCACCTCGGTCCCCGCCATGGTGGCCGACACGGCGCCGCACTTCGTGTGCCCCAGCACATACAGCACCTGCGCCCCCAGCACCTCCGTGCCGAACTCCAGCGACCCGATGATGGCCGGATCCGCCACGTTGCCGGCGATGCGCGTCACGAAGATGTCGCCGAATCCCTGGTCGAAGACGATCTCGATGGGCACACGCGAGTCGGCGCAGCCAAGAAAGGCGGCGAAGGGCTTCTGGCCGGCCGCCACTTCCTTGAGTCGCGCCATGTTGCGGTTGGGCGCCATGACCTGACCTTGCACGAATCGTGCGTTGCCCTCGTACAGCGCCGCGAGCGCCGCTGTGGGATCGGCATACGGGTGCGACACCGACCGCGGGGCACCGTGGCCCCACGCCGGTGTGGCCAGTGCGCCGGACGCCACACCGCCGCCCAGCAAGGCCGCCCCGGCCATCGTGGCTGAATGCAGGAAGGCGCGACGCGACGGTGTGGCTGCAGGGGGAACGTTCGAGGTGCACATGTCAGAGGCCTCCGGTAGGGGTGGACTGGCGGTATTTGTCACCGCGAACCACGGCGACGTCGGACAGGTAGGCAATCACCTCGTAGTCGGTGAAGTAGCTGCGGGCGATGTGGGCGACGATGCGCTCCGCCACGTCGGGCGGGACGATGGTTTCGATGCGCACATTGATCCCCGGGATCTCCGCGGCATGCAGCGCCCGCGATCCCTGACCGCGCCCTTCGACGACGGTGAACCCGGTCGCCCCCAGGCGGCGAAGCTCCTGCGTGATACGAGGCTCCAGCACCGGCTCGGCGATGATCGTGACCAGCTTGAACGGAAAGGTGAGCATGACGGGAACCTCAGGCGGCAAGGCGCTGCGCGAGCGCGTAGTAGAGGGGAATACCGGCGAGGATGTTGAACGGGAAGGTGATCGCGAGCGCCGCCGTGAGTGAGTACGTGGGGTTCGCTTCCGGCAGGGTGAGGCGCACGGCCGGCGGTGCGGCGATGTAGCTCGCACTCGCCGCCATCGTGCCAAGCACCGCCGCGCCACTCGGCGACAGCCCCGCCCACTCACCAAGCACCACGCCCAGCGCGCCGTGCGCGAGCGGCAGCACAATCCCGTAGCCCAGCAGGAACGGCCCCACCTTCTTGAGGTCACCGAGGCGATCGCCGGCCACCACCCCCATCTCCAACAGGAAGAGCATCAACGCTCCCTTGAAGCCGCTGTCGAAGAACGGCGATACGGCCTTCCACCCGGCTTCACCCATGAAGAAGCCGACGATCAGGCCACCCACCAGCAGAATCATCGTGCGCCCGGTGAGCACCTCGTGCAGCACGTCCTTCATACTTCCCTGAGCGGCCGCGTGGCCGCCCGCGGCGATGAGCTGCTTGTTGCGCTGAATGGCGCCAATCGCGAGCGCAATGTGAATACCGGGGCTTTCGAGCAGCGTGAGCAGCGTGGGCATGTACCCTTCCGCCGGCGCTCCCACGCGCACCATGAACTGCTGCGCGGCAATAAACGTCACGGCGCTCACCGACCCGTAGTGGGCCGCCATCCCGGCGGAGTCGCTGGCATTGAAGCGGCCCACGTACCGCATGGCCGCGTAGGCCGTCAGCGGCGTGATGCACCCCAGCAGCAGCGTCACCCCCGCGGGCGCGACGATGGCAGCGAAGCTGGCGTGTGAAAGCTCCACGCCGCCCTTCAGGCCGAGGGCGAACAGGAGGTAGATGGACAGCGCGCTGTAGATGTCCTTCGGCAGCGAGAACTCGCTCTTCACCAGGCGCGCGAAGATGCCCAGCGCGAAAGCCAGGGGAATGGGCGAGAGCAGGTTGGCCTTGAGCGTTTCGATCATGGGGGGAATGGAGGGGGACGCCGGCGCCAGCAGGTGCGATCTATCACGGCCGTAGTCTGCGCAAACCCGGTGCATAATCCAAATCGAATGTTAGTCGCAAACACATTCAAAAAGCCTATAGATAAAACGCGCAAGAAAAAAGGCGCCACGACGTGGCGCCTCTCTTCGGTGCAACCGGCCGCTGGGGCTAGTGCTTCTCGCCCGCGGGAGCCGCTGCCGGCGCGTGATCCCCACCGCCGCCATGGTCGGCGGCGGCACTGTGATCGCCGCCCGCGGCATGCTTGGCCTGATCGCGCTCGTAGTACACCTGCTGCGCCATCGGATCGCGCGGGTGACGGTAGGTGTTCTTGTGGATGGTCCACGCGCCGAAACCGAGCGCCGCCGTGAAGACGCAGGTCACGAGGGCCGCGCCCCACCCCAACTTGTTCGGATCGTACTGCTGAGCACTCATGAAGACACCCTGAGCAGGTTGTGATTGCCATCGGCGACACGCGGCACCAGCGCCTGCCGGCGCACCATCCACCGGGGAGCTGGTCCGTCGCAACGGGGGGAACCTAGTGGGACCCGGATCATTCTTCCACCCTTGGCCCCGTCTCGTGCGCCGGGTCCACCAGCCGAGCCGGAAGAATGGCCTCGCTGCCATAACGATCCCGGATGCGATCCAGTGCCCGGGTGAGGGCCCGGTCCCGCTCCGACTCCGTGGGGTCGGGGAAGGGGAGGCCCTCGCCACCCTCCCCCTTCCCCTCTCCACCGCCACCGCGGGAGACCCCGGGGCTGGCCGATGCCGTCGGCTCGGCGAACAGCCCAAGCTGGGTGGCTGGGAGGGGGGCGCCCCGGTCGTCGTCGTCGAAGTGCGACAGCGCGATCCCCAGCAGCCGCAGCGGCACGCGGCGCTTGCGGCGCAGCTGACGGAGCAGGGGGCGGGCGGCCTTGAGCACCGCCCCTTCCGATTCGATGAATCCGCCCAGGGTGCGCTGCGCCGACCGCACCCGGAAATCCGCGTCCTTCACCTTCACCGTGACCGTGCGCGCTCGCAGCGCCTGCCGACGCAGGTCGCTGCTCACGCGCACGGCCAGCCGCAGCAACTCCCGCTCCAGCAGGTCGTCGTCATCCAGATCGCGGGCGAAGGTGTCCTCGCGGCTCACCTGTTTCTGGCGCTCCCGGGGCGACACGATGCTGTCGTCCACACCGCGAACCCGCCGTGCGAGCCACCGCCCCGTGCGCTCACCCAGCCGGCTCACGAGCGCCTCCTCCGGCCAGCGCTGGGCCTCCCGCACGGTCTCCAGTCCCATGCGGGCCAGCGTCTCTGCCAGCCGCGGTCCCACCATGGGCAGTTCCGCCAGCTGGAATCGGCCGAGAAACTCGGCTTCCTCGCCGGGGGCCACGCAGTGCACGCCAGTGGCACCGCTCCCCGGCTTCGGTTTCCCCACCTCCACTGCCATCTTCGCCACGAGGCGCGAGGTGCCGCCGCCAATGGAGACATACAATCCCGTGGCCTCGAAGACCGCCTCGCGGATGCGCCGCGCCGTGTCGGCGAGGGATTCGTGGCCATAGAGCGCTTCGGTGCCGGCGAGGTCGCAATACCACTCGTCAATGCTGGAGGCCTGCACGACGGGAGCAAACCGCCCGAGCACCCCCTGGATGGCGCGGCTCCGTTCACTGCAGGCCGCACGCGGCACGGGGACGCACAGGGCGTCGGGGCAAAGCGCCAGCGCTCGCGCAATGGGCATGGCCGAGCGGACCCCATAGCGGCGGCACTCGTACGAGGCACTGCACACGACCCCGCGTGACCCGGGGCGGCCACCCACGATGAGCAGGGCGGCGCGTCCGGCCCCCTCCGGATCGACCTGGCGTGCCACCGCCACGAAAAACGCGTCGGCGTCCACGAGCAGAATGCGGCGAGCGGGGGTCATGGCGGAAAGCTACCGCACGCGTGCAACGTGCATGGGTGACACCCGCCATCCTTCTCGCCCGGAAATCCGGCGTGCCGCACGACGTGCTCAGCTACGAGCACGATCCGCGTGCGGCCTCATTCGGCCTCGAGGCCGCCACTCTTCTGGGGCTCGACCCCGCGTCGGTCTTCAAGACGCTGGTGGCCGACGTGGACGGGGTGGGGCTGGCCTGCGCGGTCGTCCCCGTGAGTGCCACGCTCGATCTCAAGGCGCTTGCCGACACCGTGGGTGGCCGTCGTGCCCGCATGGCCGACCCTCAGGCCGCGGAACGTGCCACGGGCTACGTGGTGGGGGGCATCAGCCCGTTGGCGCAGAAGAAACGGCTGCCGCTGGTGCTCGACGACAGTGCGCAACACTTCCCGCGCATTCACGTGAGTGCCGGGCGCCGTGGACTCGAAATCGCGCTGTCCGCGGACGACCTGCTGGTGTTGACGGGCGGGGCGACGGCGGCCATTGCCCGCCGCTGAGCCTCGCACAGTCGGCGACGGGTGAACGGGCGACGGGAGAATCGGCGACGCGGCTAGACGGCGCGCGGCCCGCTTGGCGCGCGGTCCAGCTCCCGGTTGGAGTCGCGTCCGCGTGCCGTCACCGGCCAGCGCGTTTCCACCGCATGGCCGCGCACCCCGATGATCTCGTCGAAGAGGTGCACCACGATGCACACATGGTTGGGTACGATGCGCACCTGATCGCCCAGGCGCGGGCGCCACGAGGAACGCGAAAGGTCGAGGATCCCATGCTCCTCCGACATGCGCGACACGATCACATCGGGGTGATCGAGCAGCACGCCGTAGCCGTCCCCCTCGGCGCGCAGCGGTTCACGACCCAGCGCCTTGGTGCCCGCGTCCACCACCGCCTGCCCCTTCACCGACACGCTCACCACCGTGGCGAGCACGGTGAGGGCACAGTCTTCCCAGTCGCAGGCGCCGATCTCCGCGGTCGTGCGGTCGTTGTACACGTACGTCCCCGGACGCACCTCGTTCACGCCGGGCACCTCGTGCATGCGCCACGCCAGCGGGGTGGATCCCCCGCTGACGGTATGCGGCGGCAATCCGGCCGCCGTGAGCGCCTCGATGTACGCCGCGAGATCGTGCCCCACCTGCGCCAGCCCCGCGTCCTGATCCTTGACATGCGCCCGCACATGGCCGGGATAGAACTGGAGGCCGGCGAAGCGCAACGAGGAGGCCCGGTCAATGTGGCGCGCCATGGCCACCGCCTTCTCCGGCGAGGTCACGCCCACCCGATGCATGCCAAGATCGGCTTCCACAAGAACGTCGATCGAACGCTGGCCAAGTCGGGCGGCCACGGAGAGCGCGTCGAGGGCCTGCACATCGTCCGCCGCCACCGCCAGCCGAACATGAGACGGTAGCCGCGCCATGCGCTCGAGGCGCGCCGCCCCCACCGGCGGATACGCCACGAGCAGGTCGCGGCACACCTCCGCCATCACCTCCGCCTCACGCAGCGTCGCGCACGCGAGCCCCACGGCCCCCAGGCGTAGCTGCTCGGCGGCGATGCGCGGCGACTTGTGCGTCTTCACATGTGGCCGCAATCGCAGCCCGTGCAGGGTGGCGTATGCCGCCATGCGGTCCAGATTGTGGGCAACCCGGTCGAGATCCACGACCGGAACCGGTGTCTCGAGTTGCTCGAGATACGTTGCCAACGCCCCACCTCCGCCAACCTGAGAATGTCCGAACCCCAGCACACCCCGGCACCTGCGCGCCAATGGACGCCTGTCGTTCTTCCAGACCTGCCCCCGCCAGCGGGAGCTTACTCTCCGGGGGTGCGAACCGCAAATGGCGCGCAGCTGCTCTTCGTCTCCGGACAGACGCCGCGCGATCCGGCCACCGGCGAGATCGTGGGTGCCACGGTGGAGGAGCAGACGCGCGTGACGTTGGCCAACCTCGAACGCATCCTGCGCACTGGCGGCGCGACGCTGGCCGATGTCGTGAGCGTCACGGTGTATCTCGCGGACGAAAACGACTGGGGGACATTCAACGAGGTGTATCGCACCGTGTTCTCGCCGCCATTTCCCACGCGGGCGGTCGTGGGGGCGCAGCTGCGCGGCATCCTCGTGGAGATTGCCGCCATCGCGGCGGTGCCGGCGGCGTGAGCCCGCGTATGGCCGGGCCGGTGAGGGCCGCATGATCGCCCTGTTCAGCACCGATCGCGGCTGGCGCCAGCCCGTCGAGGCCGCGCTGCGTGAACGCGGCCACGAGGTGCGCAGCGCCAGCCGCCCCGCCGAACTCGCCAAGTGTCTTGGCGATGGCCGAGTGCGACTCGTCGTCGCCGGCCCGCTGTCCGGCGAGGTCGAGACGGCGAAACGCACCGCTGGCTGCTGCCCCGTGATCAGCACGACGCCCGATGACACGATGGAGCGCATCGTGCACCGGGCGGAGGCGGTTCTGGGGGGGGATTGAGGCGCGCGAGCGCGCGCACAACGTCGGCCGTGGTGTCGTGCGCCGTGGCCACGACCATGGGCGTGGAGGGGGCGCCACGCCAACTACCAGTCGGTGCCGCCTTTCAGCCGACGCAGGGCGCGCCGGTCGCGCTTTCCGGGTTTGCTGTCACCGTGCGAGAACGCCGTGGGCATCTGCCGCAGCTGCTCCGTCACGACCTCGCGCTTGCGACGCCCGTCGGCCGTTTCCTCGTACAAACCGCGCGCAATGTCCGCCGATCCGCGGCGCTCCGCCACGTCCCGCACCGCGAGCACCCACTCCACCGGCCCCTGCCGCAGGCGTACCACATCGCCGGCCTGCACCTGCTTGGCGCGTTTGGCCCGGTCGCCGTTCACGTCCACCTTGCCGCCGTCGATGGCGTCGGCAGCGAGCGCCCGCGTCTTGAAGAACCGTGCGGCCCACAGCCACTTGTCGAGGCGGACCTTGCCCGCCGCCGCTGGCACATTGTCATCCGGCACGTCGTGTGCCCCGCTCATGCCTCGTCGTCCTCCCTCGCCCATGCCACCCGGTCGTCATCAGCATCGCCATCATCAGCATCGCCATCGTCAGCATCGCCATCGTCAGCGTCACCAGCATCGGCCGCCGCTGGCGCCGCACGCTGCTCCACGGCCTCCACTTCGCGAATGCGGGTGGCCGCACCGGCGAACACGGCGCGCACCGGCGGCGACGCGGCGTGGCCCCTGGCGTGCTGTTCGAGCACGGGGATCAGCGCCACCAGGGCAGACAACCCGGCGGCGGATTCCTGGTGCGGAGCGATGGCCTCGAGCAGGCCTACCACGGTATCGCACGCCGACGCCATCTGACGGGACGTGGGGAGGTCAGGCCCCGGGACCTTCGTGCCGCGTTGCAGCACCTCACAGCGGGAGCGCAGCGCCTGCGCGTCGCCGCGAAAGCGATGGATCAGGTACTCGCGTGCCGTTTCGGCCATGTCTGCTCCGGTGCCATCAGAAAGAATCAGTGCGGGCGATACCCAGTTCGTCGCGCGAGCTCTTCCAGGTTTCGAGCCACGCGTCGGCCACCACCTGCGGCCGGATACCCAGACGTCGGCAACGCATCACGAGATCATCCCACCAGCCGTATTCCATGGCGTCCACCACGTCGAGCAACTGCCCCAGTGGCTGCTCGCGCGCGTCCAGCACGTCGCGCAACGCTGGCGGGAGCCCCAGCCGCTGCGCGATGAGGGGGGAGGGGGAAGCCAGGGCGAATTCGAGCGTGGACAGCAGCCCGGCCACCACACGCGCCCGGGGGTGCGGGGCCGCGTCGAGCGCCGTCCCCACCCGGTCGCAGAGGCGCGCCCGGCGCAGCGCGGCAAGCGCGAGCTCCGGGTCCTGAGCGGCCTCCCCGATGAGGCGCGCCGTCACGGCGACGAGCCGTTCAATGATGACATCACGGCCGAGCAGCGTAATGGCGTGCGACACACTGCGCGGACCACGCACCCCCAGCGCGGCCGACGATATGGCCTTGAGCAGCGACGCCGCCACATGCGGGTCCTCGCGCACGAAGCTGTCGAACGATCCATCGGGAGGCCGCCCATCGCTGAACGCGGCCAGTATGGCCATCGCGCGCAGGATGCTGTCCTCGGTCGGGCGGTCGGCCGCCACCGCCGCGCCGCGGGTCAGCTGGCGTCCGGTGTACATCAGCACCCCGGCGGAGAGCACGCGATGTCGGGTCGCCCGGTCGTCCACGCCGCGCACGAGCGGACGCAGCCCCGCCTCCAGCAGCGCGCGAACATGGCGTTCCAGCAGCCGCGCCGGCGTGCGGGCCGCATCCAGGACAATGGCGCTGCCGGCGAGCGACGGGGGCAGGGGCTCGCCCTCGGGAAAGCCCTGCAGCGCGAAGTGAAGTCCGGAGCCGATGAGCCGGTCCATGGCGCGTCGCGTCGTGGCATCGTCGAGCGCTTCCGACGCGACCAGCCAGACCGCGTCGAGGGAGGCGAAGCGGGTCATCGTGCCGTCGCGCACCAGTGCCGGCGTGACCGGCACCAGCAGGCTGCGCCCCACCATGCGGCTCAGCTGCGGTATCTGTTCAAGCGTTCGCCGTGCTTCGTCGTCGGGGCTCAACGGCGCGCCGCGCGTCTCAGCGGGATACGCGCTCAGGGCGTAGCCCATCACGCGATCCCGGCGATCGCGCAGCGGCGCGAGGGAGATCAGCATGGGCCGTTGACTGGGCCGGCCGGCCGCGCGAGCGTCGCGTTGAAGTACGCCGGATCGCCCGTCACATCGCGATCCAGATATGGCGCCAGCCACGGCGGCAGCGTGACCGCCTCGTTCACATCACCCAGCTCCACCTCGGCCAGCACGAGGTCGCGATCGAGGAAGACGTCGATCTCCCAGGTGTGTGCGCCGTGGGGCACGACATACCGGTCTTTGAGCACGCGCGCCGAGTGCGTGAGCTCCCACATGGCTCCGAAGAGCTCGGGCTGGGCAATCTCCTCCACCTCCACGCGTGCTTCGGCCGGCCCCAGCTTCACCGTGCGCCAGCAGCTGACGGTGCCGTCGGGGGCGATCCGTCGGCGCAGGCGCTCCCGCAGCGCCTGACCGGGGATCCATCCCTGTTCGATCCGCACCGGCGCCACCGCGCGCGCCGCTGGCGGGCAGGCGCGCAGCAGGTACTTGCGCTCGATCTCCAGGGGCAGCCCGCTGGCCGTCATTGGCGACCCCTCGGCCCGTAAGGCGTTGGCCGCAGCGTCGAGGGTGCGCAGCACATCGTCGAGGCGCTCGCACCAGTCGTGCTGGAAGAGCTGGAAGTGCGCCAGCACGATGTCCTGTAGGGCGCGCTCCAGCACCGGCAATCCGGCCTTGTGGGCGCGCCGCGCGAGGAGGTGGGCGTCCCGCAGGGCGCCCAACAGATCCTGCCCACGGGTGGCCAGGTCGAACCAGCCCCCGATGGCCGGGCGGGTCTTCGCGAACGGCGACAGGAGCGCGCGCTGCCGCTTCAGTCGAATGCGCACCTCGTGCATGGCGTCCTGCGCGTGCACATCGGTGACCCGTTCGATGTCATGCCGCAGCCGGTTCCCGGCGCGGACGATGCGGGTGGCCAGGTGGCGGGCAAACGGCATGGGCGCCGAATCGATGCCGACGCGCCGGAGCAGTTCGTAGCGCCCCAGTCGGGCGAACAGCCGGTCCTCGATCGGGTCGAAGTGCTCCGCAAAGGCGCGCTCCACCGACTCGAACGAGGGCGACGTACGGCGGGCCAGCCATGTGCGCAGTACCGCGGCTTCCGCACGGGCAGCGGCCGGCAGTCGCGACTCCTCCGTCTCGAGCCACGCGCGCTGCACATCGGCATCGCGCACCGCATTGGTGACCTGACCGAGCGCCCGCAGCGATCGGGCGGCCCGTCGATCGATTGCGCCGTCGAGCACGCGGGCGTTCTCGCGCGCTGTTGCCCGCAGGCGCCGGAGCGCCACGCGCGCCTTGTGCAGCAGTTCGGTGGCATCCACGCCGCCCGCCACGCTCGATGACGACGCGGTGCCCGCCAGCTGCTCGCGCTGCATCGCGCGCCAGGTGGCGCGGGTCGCCGCCAGCTGGTGCAGCCAATGCAACGCCACCAGTCGCGCGCCCTCCTGCGCTGGCCGACGCAGGCCGTCGATGAGCAGTTGGCGCACGTCGTCCGCCGACGGCGTGCGCACGTCAGTCATCGTGCTCGTCGTGATCGTCGCTGGCATCCACGAACACCTGCGCGGTACCGTCGTCGTCGTAGCTCACGGACACCACCCACGGACGGCAGCACACCTGGCAGTCCTCGATGTACTGCTGGTTGGCGCCGCCGCCAGGATCGAGCGCGATCTCCACGGACTCACCGCAGTACGGGCAGAACACCACCCCCGACGAGTCCGCCGCGCCGTCGCCGGCGGGAAACTCCTCGTCGAGCATGTCGTCGTCATCCGTGTCCTCGTCCGAGTCATCCTCGGCGTCCTCATCTCCGTATGCCTCGTCGAGGTCGTCCTCCTCCTGCTCCTCGTCAAGCTCGCCGGAGAAGTCGGCATCGTCATCCCAGATCCGTTCGGCCATGCTCCAATCTAGCGCGGATCCGTGATGAGCGTTCGGTCGCCCGTGGCCAGCGCCAACGCCCCGCGCGCGGACGCCACCTTGGCCTCCAGCGCCGCCAGTTTGGTCGCCTCGTCCAGCACCAGCCGTTCCCGCAGGTTGAGAATCAGCAGGGTGCTTTCACCGTTCTCGAAGCGCACCTGCTCCGCATCGCGCAAGAGGCGCGCGTTGCGCACATTGGCGGCCTGACGGTCGAGCAGCCGCTGCAGGTTGGCGAGCTCGAAGATGGCGGCCCGCGCGTCGAACTCCACGTCGCGGCGCAGGCGGTCGCGCTCGAACTCCTGAAACTCGAGCTTGGCGCCGGTGGCGGCAAACTTGCCCGACTCCTTGAGGAAGAGCAGCGGCGTGCTGAACGTGAGCGCGGCCTTGTAGTTGTTGTCCAGCCGCTCGCGATTGAAGAAGGCGGCGTCGCTTCCACGTTCGGTCAGCCCGGCCAGCTTGGCCTCCGCCAGCGGAATGAGCCCCTGGGTGGCGAGCAGTCGCTCCGCCTCCGCCTGCTGCACCTTGGCCTGCACCTTGAGCAGGTCGGGGTTGCGCCGGGTGGCCAGCGCCAGCAGGCCATCGAGGCGCAGCGAGTCGATGCCACCCCGCCCAATGCCGTCAAGCACCGGCTTGGCATTCTCCGGCAACGCCGCGGGGCGACCGGCGTCGTCCCACAGGTACGCCATCAGGTTGAGCGTGGCCACGTAGAACGAGGCCTCGGTTTCGAAGCGCGTGACCTGACGGCGCTGCAGCTCCAAGAGCGCCTCGACCGTATCGATGGGCGCGCTTTCGCCGTTGGCCACCCGCTGGCGCACGGCGCGCAGGCGGAAGTCGGCCAGTGCCTCTCCCTCCTGGGCGATGGCGCGCCGTCGCCACATCTCGTACCAGGTGCCGTAATCCTTGGCCGACGAAAACAGCAGCTTGTTGAGGATGCCGATGCGCTCGGCGTCGCCCGCATCACGCGCGGCCCGTGCCTGCCGCAGCGCCGTGCGCCGCTCGTCGGTGATGATGCGTTGCCCCAGGGGGAGCGAGATGCCGGCCGAGAAGGTGCCGTTCCCTACCGTACGACGATCGGGGTTGAAGTAGCGCCCCATGGTGCGGTCGAACGCCAGCGTCACGTCGGCGCCAATGGGCAGCGGCATCTTGAGTTCGGCATCGAAGTACTTGAAGTACTCCGTGCCGGCGTAGCGCTTCTGATCCCACGAAGCCATGAGCTTGGGGTCGAACGCCCCCCACGCCTGACGCAGCTCGGCCCGGGCCTGCTCCGAGACGAGTCGCGCCTGCTGCGCCACCGGGTGATTGGCCAGCACGAGGTCTACAAAAGCCGGGAAGGTGAACGGCGTGCCGGATGTATCCACCACGATGCCAATGAGCGCGCTGGTGCGGAGGCGTGCGCTGTCGGCGGCGGACATGGCCTGAGCGCCCGCTGTGCGGCCGTGCAGCGCCGTTCCCAGCAGCAGCAGGGCTGCCAGTCGCCACGTCGCCGTCACTTCTTGCCTCCGCCGTCCTTGCCCTTGCCGCCCGCCACTTCATCGCCGGACAGCGCGTCGCCGGGCTTGATCGACAGCGGGAAGCCGTTCAGCTGACGCCACAACTCCCACCCCACGGTCACGTTGTCGAGCATCGCCCAACCTTCGGCACCGGTACCCAGCCGCAACTGGGCGGGCCAGTCTTCATCGTGTGTGGTGTCGGGTACCAGCAGCACGCGGAAGCGACCGTCGGCGCTCGGGAACTGGTCGATGACCGCCACCTGCGCGCCGAAGGTCCCCACCGCCACCTGCGGCCACCCCGAGATCTGCAGCGCGGGCCACCCATCGAAGAACACGCGCACATGGCGCCCCGGCTTGAGCAGCGCCACGTCCATTGGCTTCACGTACAGCTCCACGGCCTTGCGGGGGCGCGCCGGCTGGATGCTCACGATCGGCTCACCCGCCTTCACGATTTCCCCCTGGCCGGCGCGCGTGGCCCGCACCACGTACCCATCCTGCGGGGCCTCGATCATGTAAAACGAGTTGCGCAGGGTGAGCGACCCCACCTTGTCCTTGAGCTTCGCCACATCGGAGCGCCCCTCGCTCACCTCGGCGAGCGTGGCCGCGCGGTCGGAGCGCGACTTCGCGATCTTCTCGCCGTACTCGGCGGGAATGCTCTGCAGGTCCGTCTGCGTGATGGCCAGCATCTGCTGCTTCTCCACCAGCTTCGCCGCCGCCGACTGCACGCGAATCTGGAAGGTCTGCAGGTCGTTCACCGAGACGAGTCCCAGCGAGTCGCGAAACAGGCGCTCACGGCGACGCAGCTGATCGCGCGCCACCGAATCCTCGAGCGTGGCCTGCCGCACCTCGGCCTGGTACTGCAGCACCTTGTTGGCGGTCTGCTGCAGCTTGAAATCACGCTGCTGCTCGAGCTGCACGATCTGCTGCGCCAGTGCGGCGGCCTTGTTGAGCTTCTCGCTGATCGCGCTCTCCTTGGCCGTCTGCTGCTGTTGCGTGAGGGGCAGGACGCTCGGGTTGAGGTACTCTTCCTTGATCTCGGAGATCCGGACGATCGAGTCCCCCTTCTTCACGAATTGGCCTTCGGACACGAACCATGCTTCGATGCGCCCGTCGATGCGCGATTGCAGCTGCTGGGGCCGATCGGCCGGACTGAGCGCCGTGACGTTGCCGTTGCCCTGCACGTTCTGCTGCCAGGGCAGGAACATGATGGCCACGAGCACCAGCAGAATGCCGATCAGCCAGCGGGAGACCACGCGGCCGCTGTCCGCCGCGCCAAGCAGGGTCGTGGTCTCGAGGGGCAGCGCCTTGAGTTCGCGCTCGATGTTGATGTCGGAGGAGGCCATGAATCAGGCTCCGTTCGCGGCAGAGGATTCGTTCACGTACTCATGCAGGAGGCTGCGGCAGAGCGGATCGCTGCGAAGCTGCTGGAACGTGCCCTCACGCAGCACCTTGCCGTCGTGCACCACCAGCACCCGGTCGAAGGCTGACAGCAGCTGGGGATCATGGGACACGGTAATGACCGTCCAGTGCCGCTCCCGATTGGTGAGTAGCCGGATAATGAGCGACCGCGACGACGCGTCGAGGTTCTGGAAGAAGTCGTCGAGCACGACGAGCCGTGGCCGCCCCGCGATGCCCTGCGCCACCAGCAGTTTGTTGGCCAGGTGGGCCGGCAGGTTGCGGGCACCGTTGGTCAGCTCCGTCTGGATCCCCTGCGGCAAATGCTGGATCTCGTCGGTCAGCTGCAGAGCGTCGAGCGCCTCGCGCACGTCGAGCGGCGTGATGTGCGCACGACCCACGCTGATGTTTTCTTCGATGGTGCCATCGAACAGGTCACCCCAGGAGAGCATCTGACCAATGCGCGCGCGCAGCGCCGGCCGGTCGAGATCGCGCAGGGTAATGCCGTCGAAGCGGATGGTGCCGTCGTAATCGTCGATGAGCCCGGCCAGCAGCTTCACCAGCGTGCTGCGGCCCGAGCCATCCACGCCCATGATGGCTACCCGCTCCCCCGGCGCGATACGCACCGACACGCCATCCACCGAAGGCGACTTGGCACCCGGATAGCGGTAGCGCAGGTCGCGCGTCTCGATGGCCACTCCCGTGCCGGGCGCGTGAGTGGGGGCCAGGCCGCCGCGCGCCTCGAGCGGCAGATCGGCCACATGCCCCGACTTGTCCACCGACGTGAGCACGTCGTACACGGTGGACAGGCTCGTCATGAGCTTCTCCACTCCCACCAGCACTGTCACGATCACCACTTCGGCGGCCACGAATTGCCCGAGCAGCAGGCGATTCGTCTGCACCAGCGTGGCCCCGATGATGAGCACGGCCGCCGTGATGAACGTCTTGAAGCCGATCAGTGCGATCGTCTGCTTCACCAGCACCGCGAAGTGCTTCTTGCGGTACTTGATGTACCCCGTGATGACATCGTCCATGCGCTCCACCGGCAACGTGGAGTCGCCGGCATACTTGAAGGCATGGAAGGCGCGTGCGATCTCCTCCAGCCAATGCACCGCCTTGTACTTGTACTTCGACTCCACGATGGAGGTGGCCAACCCCTCCGGTCCGGTCAGGCGGATGATCATGTACAGGATGAAGATCACCACCACCGCGAAGAGCGAGAACCACGGACTGTACACCGTGAGCAGGATGAGCCCGAACAGCACGGTGAGCAGCGCGGTGGGCACATCGATGAGCAGCTTCTGCATGCCCTTCTGGATGGCCACCGCCTCGAACAGGCGGTTCATCTGCTCCGGCAGGTTCTGCTCGAGCGACGAGGCGTACTTCATGCGCGGCACGCGAAAGGCGAATTCCAGCGCCATGCGCGCGAAGATGCGCTGCTGGATGCGCTCGACGACCTTGAGAATGCCGATCTGCAGCACACCGGCCATGATCGTGCCAAGAATGACGAACGAGATGAGCACGACGACGGGCTGCAGGAACAGGCGCCCCTGCACCAGCTGCACGATGCCACCCACCGCCAGCGGCAGGATCAGGCTCAGGCCACCCGCCAGCGTGGCATAGAAGAACACCGTGGTGATTTCGCGCTTCTCACGCGCCAGCAGCGCGAAGGTGCGGTCGATCGGTGAAAGATGTTCGGCCTCGTGTGCGCCGTGCCCCTCGAGCGGGCTGTGCGGTGCGCCGTCTCCCTGAATGGCCACCGGTGACCGGAGCGCCATGGGAGCCAGCGCCGGTACGGCACCCGTGTGCCCCAACCGGCGCACGACCGCGTCGGCCAGCTGGGGCGTATCGGCATCGATGCGCTGCTCGGTGCCATCCGGCTTCACCAGCCAGGCGCGCGCACGCCCCTCCTCGTCACGATCCAGAACGATGGCGTCACTGCCATCGCGACTGAGCAACACCAGCGGCAGTTGCCCCTCCGCAATGGCGGTGCGTATCTCCTCGAGGCTCAGCGTGCGGTCGAGGAACCCGATGTCCACAGCGCCGCCAATGGAGCGGATACGCCCGGGGAGCGGGTCCTGTTGCGAGATCTGGCGCGTCAGCGCACGCCAGCGGGCTTGCTCGACGTCGAGGCCGAGCGACTCGGAGATGCGTTGGTTGACGCGGGTTGCCTGTGCCGACATGCTCGCAATTCAAGGGACTGAGGAAGGGCGGAGCACGAACGCGGAGGCGCGTTGTGCCTGCCTGCCCACCCGCGGGAAAACGTGCGGGCGGGACGGGCGTTGTCCAGCAGTTCGTCAGTTGTGCGTGGGCGGCGCGCGCGGCGGGGCCGCGAATCGCCCCGTGACACGACCCGCAAGGGCGCCGCGCCGCAGCCATGGCGCACGCGCACGATACAACGCCACCGGGGCAGGAATGATCCCCGTCCCCCCCGATACGTTGAGTAGGCCGCCGGCGTCCCGCTGGTGGCGGCGGCTGCTGCTGCGGTGCCACGAGCGCGACTGGCGGTGCACGGCCGGCTCACTCCCCGACAGCTGCGAGGCGCCGGGAAGCGCCGGGCGCAGTGAGGGCGCGTCCACCGCATTCGGCGCGGCGACTGGCGCGACCGCATGACGCGCGACCACGGCCTCCACGATCGGCGCACGCGGCGCGATCGCATGGGCAACGCCGGCCGGTGCTCCGCAGAGGAGCGCCAACCAGAGCCAGAGCGTGGACACGAGGCGGAAAGGCATAGCTCAGAAGAATGTCGATTCCCTCGGTCGGGATTCAAGGGACGCTCTCGGAAACTTTCGGGAGCCCGACCGTGACACCTCTGCGCCCCTTCGGCGTATAGGCAGGTATGCGCCTCCATCACCTCATGCTTGCCGCCGCCGTCCTCGTCAGTGGACGGGCCGCCGCCCAGGATAGTCCGCGCCCCCGCGCCAACGATGAGCGAGTCTCGTCGGGCCTCGGAGCAGTCGGCCTCCATTTTCAAGTCACCGAACCCAAGGGTGAATTCGCCGCCAATACCAACAACGGCTTCGGGCTGGGCGGATACGTCATCCGCGCGCTCGACCCCAACAAGATCCTCAACCTGCGCGCGGACTTCTCCTTCGTCTCCTACGCCAACAGTCGCCGGCGTATTCCGCTGGCAGGAACCGGGGGGCTCGTGCAGCTCGACCTGCGCACGTCCAGCAACATCGTGTCGGTCGTGGCCGGCCCGCAGCTGCTCGGGCCAACGGGCGCCTTTACGCCCTACGCGACGGCGCTCGGTGGCTTCTCGGTCTTCTGGACCGAGAGCAATGTCGAAGGGTCACAGAACGTCAACTCGCCTTTCGCTCGCACCACGAACGCCAGTGATGCCGTCTGGGCCTATGGTGGGGCGGTGGGCAGCTACGTGCGCGTTACCGGCGGCAACTTCCCCGTCCGCCTCGACCTCGGGGCCCGCTTTCTCCGCCATGACGACGCGCGCTACCTGACCTCCGATCGCGTCCGGCAGGCCTTCGAGAACGACGCGACGCCGGTGCCCGTTCGCGGGCGTGCCGACTTCATTACCAACGACCTCGGCGCCAACATCATCGCGTTCTGAGCCACCGGCGCGGCGGCCGCGGCGGCCGCGGCGGCCGGGGTGCCGCGCTCGAACGCCCGGCCGTCAATCGTCCAGCGGCCGACGTCGCTGTCGCTTGGTTTCCGCGCGCTGCCGCTTCGTGCTCAGCCGCTCCTGCACCGAGCCAAAGGTGGGCTTGGTGGCCTTGCGCGCGCGCGGCACCACCAGCGCCCGCGCCACGAGTTGACGCAGTCGATCGAGGGCTGCTCGGCGATTCTGCAGCTGGCTGCGATACTCCCCGGCCACGATGCGCAGCGCCCCGTCGCCATCCAGACGGGACGCCAGCTTCTCCAGCACTCGCTCCCGCTGCTCGGCGCGCAACGCCCGGGTGGAGCGCACGTTCCACTGCAGCACCACGCGAGTGGCACTGCGGTTCACATGCTGTCCCCCCGGGCCACCGCCGGCGATCGCCGACAGCTGCAGCTCGGCCACGGGAATGTGTACCCCCGGCGCCACCGTCACGCCGTCCAGCTCCTCGCCACGCGGCGGTCGTGAACTGTCGGCGTCGCTCATGGCGATCGGCACGGCGAGCGCCGAAGCGACGCCGAAACCGCGGCCGGTGTGGGGCGCTGTGCTGGCGTCGGCGCGACATAGATCGCCACGTACTCTTCCGGACCCGTCTCGCGCCGCGACAGCCGCCGGTACCCCACGCGCGACAGCTCGCAGTCGAGCAGCGACGGTGGCGTGCCGTGTCCATAGGTGGGGCGATCGAGGTCGAGAATCACCAGGCGTCCTCCCGGCTTCATTGACGAGGCAAGATTCCACAGCAGGGCAAACGGCTGGGAAATCTCGTGGTACATGTGAATCATGAGCGCGACATCCACGCTGGCAGCCGGAAGCCGCGGATCGTGCGCCTCTCCCAGCACCACGCGCACGTTGGAGAGCCCGTCGCGCACGACGCGCCGCTGCAGCAGGGCCAGATATTCGGGCATGATATCCTGTCCGAATACCACACCGTCGCTCCCCACCAGGGGGGACAGCCGGGCCACGTAGTAGCCGTCGCCGGCGCCGATGTCCGCCACCGCCTGCCCGCGGGTGATCCGTGCCAGCTTCACCACCGTGTCGAACTCTCCCGCGTTGTCGCGGTCATCCTCGGCGGTCCAGCGCGGCGCTACGATGTCGGCCACCTCTCTCGCCGGAGGCGGGAAGTCCGCCGCCTGGGCACCAGCCTGGGCGGCGGGGGTGACGGTATCCGAACCCACGGCCACGCCTGGCGTGCCGTTCCCCAGCACCACGCGCTCCCCTGCCGGGCGGCACGCCGCCACCAAGGTTGTCCCCAGCCACAGGACGGTCCACAGCTCGTGTCGCCGTGTCATCATGGCACTCCGGCAGCGGGTTCCGCCCGACGGTGAACACGCAGGGCGGCGACTCGGCGGCCATCCATGGCCACCACCTCCAGCTCGCCGCCGGGATACCCCACCCGGTCCCCCACGCGGGGGAGACGCCCCAGGGCGGCGAACGCGTAGCCGCCCAGCGTGCTCCAGTCTCCCTCGGGGATCGGCAGCTTGTGATCCGATCGCACGTCTACCAGCGACATCGAGCCCGCCAGTTCGAGGACCCCGTCGAACATCAGGGCGTCCCGCGACAAGGGATCATACTCGTCGGCGATGTCCCCCACCACCTCCTCCACCAGGTCTTCCATCGTCACGATGCCGGCTGTGCCTCCGTACTCGTCCAGCACCACGGCCAGATGGGCCCGGGTACGTCGCAGGTCGTCGAGCACCCGCTCGGCGGCTCGGGTAGCCGGAACGAACAGCGGCTCGCGCAAATGCTCCCGCAGGGCGAAGGCCTCGGGATGGTCCGCCAGCCAGAAGTCCTTGGCCAGAAACACCCCCACGATATCGTCGGCCGTGTCCCGATAGACCGGATACCGGGAGTACCGCTCCCGGCGCATGATCTCCCGCAGCTCTTCCAGCTCGACGTCCTCGGCAATGGCCACCATTTCCGTCCGTGGTCGCATTACGTCCAGCGCGCGCTTGTTGTGAAAGTCGAAAACGCCCGCCAGCATGGCCGAGTCGCTTTCATCGAGCGTGCCGTGCGCCCGGGCCTGCATGACCAGCAGGCGCAACTCCTCGGGGCTGTGCACATGCCCCCCCTCCGACACCGGCTCGATCCCGCCCAGCGCCAGCAGCCGGTTGGCCGTGCCGTTGAGCATGGCAATGAACGGGGACATGGCCTGCGAAAACAGCATGAGCGGCCGGGCGACCAGGCGGCTTACCCCTTCGGGGCGCGCCAGCGCCACCGACTTCGGGGCCAGTTCGCCCAGCACGATGTGCAGGAAGGTGATGACGAGGAATGCCATGGCGATCCCGGCGCCGGTGTGTTCCGCCCCGGGATCAGGCACGATCCCCACCTGCCGCAGGGCCATGTCCACCAGCACGGCAAAGGCCGGCTCGCCTATCCATCCCAAGGCGAGCGACGCCAGCGTAATCCCCAGCTGGGTGCCGGAGATGTACCGATCCAGCTGGGAAAGGGCGCGCTGGACGACCGCGGCGCTGCGGTCCCCCTCGGCGGCCATCTGGTCGATCTTGCTGCGGCGCACGGCCACCAGGGCAAACTCGGCTGCCACGAAGAAGGCATTGAGCAGCACCAGGACCAGCACAAACAGCAGCCGGATCGAAATGGTCCCGATCGACAGGGCGGGTTCTGGAGACAACGGAGCGTCGGCGAACATGACCCAAAGGAAACGGGCGGGCGGCTGATTCGTCAGGGTAGTGCAATCTGCAAGACTCGGGACCTTCCCCTCCCCTGCAATCTGCACGACCCCGCAACGATTCGCGCGTGCGACATACGCCTGCCCTTCTGCACGACCCTATCCAGGAGCTGCTCGACCCCCGGCGCATGTTGCGCTGGGTCTGGCTCGCGCGCGTGGCGCTGGCGTGTGCGATCCTCGTGGCGGCCGTATTCGTCTGGAGCCAGGCGGCCCCCACCGACACCCTCATTGCCACGCTGGCCTTTGCCGTGGCGACACTCGTCACGGTCGGATCGGCCTTTTACGCGCAGTTGAAGCCGCAGGCCCTCGGACTCGGGTACTACGCCGCGCAGTGCGCGCTCGATCTGCTCCTCGTCACAGCCGTCGTGCACATCACCGGCGGCTGGAGTTCCCAGTTCGCGGCACTCTACATTCTGGTCATCGCGGGCGCGTCCCTGCTGCTGCCGTTCCGTGGCGGCCTTGCCGTGGCCGCGGCGGCCTGCGTGCTGTACGCCATCGATGTCCTCTGGCTACGCCCGGGAACGGGTACCCTTTTTGTCGGCGTTGGGGTGCAGGTCGCGGTCTTTGCGGTCGTCGCGGTGGGGGCCGGATTCGTGGCGGCGCGGCTGCGACTGGCCGGGTCGGGCCGTGAAGCGCTCGCCGCACAGCTGGCGAAGGTGCAGCTCGAAGCCGCGGAGATACTCCGTACCATCCGATCCGGCATCATTACCGTGGACGCCCGCGAGCGGCTGCTCTACGCCAACCCGGCGGCCTCCGAGTTGCTCGGCATCGAGCTGCGGGCATTCACCGGCAAGCCACTGCTTCCGTCGCTGCGGGCGGTGTCGCCGCTGCTGGTGGACCTGCTCGAACGGAGCGCGCGCGACGGTCTGCGCACCACGCGTGCCGAAGGGTTCATTCGCCGCGGCACCGAAGAGGTGTCCATCGGCGTGTCGACGACGGTGGCCGACGGGGTGCGCCCCGATGGCGGCGTCACGGCGACCGCCATCTTCCAGGACATCTCCGACAGCAAGCGCCTGCAGGCGCTGCATATCCGCGCCGAGCGGCTGGAGGCCGTCGCCGAGCTGAGTGCCTCGCTCGCGCACGAGATCCGCAATCCGCTGGCCGCCATCCGCAGCGCCACCGAGCAGCTCTCGCGGCTGCGCCTTCCGGATGGGGCGCCGGAACATGATGACGAGCAGCTTCTCCATGCGCTGATCATGCGCGAGGCCGACCGGCTCAGCCGACTGCTGGCTGACTTTCTCGACTTTGCGCGGGCGCGTGTCACACGCCTCGGTACGCTGGATGTGGGCGCGCTCGTGCACACGGCCGCGATGCTGGCGGCGTCGCACCCCGATCGTCACGTCGGCGTACAGGTGCAGGTGAGTGTCAGCCCCGATCTTCCGCGGCTTCACGGTGACGAGGATCTGCTGCATCGCGCGGTCTTCAATCTCGTGCTCAACGCGATCCAGGCGGTGGGCGAGTCGGGACACGTCTTCGTCGAGGTCGAGCGGCGGGCGTCCGACGACCGGCAGGGGGCGTCGGCGGCCATCACCGGGGAACTCGTCACCATCGCCGTGACCGACGACGGGCCGGGGATCCCCGACGAGCTCAGGGATCGGCTCTTCGAACCGTTCGTGTCCGGCAAGGTAGGTGGGACCGGTCTCGGACTCCCCGTTGTGCACCGGGCAGTCGAGGCACACCGCGGTGTGGTGCTCGTCGATCGCCTACCGCACGGCACGCAATTCTCGATCCTGCTTCCCGTTGCTCCGGCCGCGGTCGGAGCCTCTTTCCCTTCTGGTTCCGGTTTGTCCGGAGTGACCTCGTAATGGCTTTCGCTTCTGCCGCCACCGCCCCGCGCGTCCTCGTTATTGACGACGAAACAGGCATTCTCGACACCCTGCGCATTCTCCTCAAGACCGAGGGCTTCCAGCCCATCACCGCCCATGGCGGCCGCCAGGGAATTGAGAAGTTCGACGAGCTGAAGCCGGACATCGTGCTCACCGATGTGCGCATGCCCGACGTGACCGGCGTACAGGTGTTGAGTCATGCGCGACAGGCGGACGGCGAAGTGCCGGTCATCCTCATGACTGCGCAGGCCACGCTGCAGTCGGCCATGCAGGCGGTAAACGAAGGCGCGTTCTACTACATCCAGAAGCCGTTCCGTAACGACGAACTGGTGGCCATTCTCAATCGTGCCGCCGAGCACCGGCGCCTGCGGGTGGAAAACCACTCGCTGCACCAGGAACTCAAGCGGCGCGACAGGCGCATCGACTCCCGTCCCGTTGGTCGCAGCCGGAGTTGGTTGGACGTGCTGCAACTGGCCGAGACCGTGGCCCCGACGGATTCCACGGTGCTCATCACCGGCGAATCGGGCACCGGCAAGGAAGTCATCGCTCGCTATATCCACGACCTGAGTGCGCGCACCGATCACAGTTTCCTGTCGATCAATTGCGGTGCGCTCCCCGAATCGCTGCTTGAAAGCGAATTGTTCGGGCACGTGAAGGGGTCGTTTACCGGCGCCGTGAAGGACAAGGCTGGCCTCTTTGCGGCCGCCGACCACGGGACCTTTTTCCTTGACGAAATCGGCGAAACCACGCCATCCACCCAGGTGAAGCTGCTGCGCGTGCTGCAGCAGCGGGAAGTCATTCCCGTGGGCGCCACCGAGGCAATGCCGGTGAACACCCGCGTGCTCGCGGCCACGAACCGTGATCTCGAAGAGGAGATCAAGCGTGGGGCCTTCCGCGCTGATCTGTTCTATCGCCTGAACGTCATTGCCGTGCACCTGCCGCCACTGCGCCAACGCACCGACGACATTCCACTCCTCGCCGAGAGCTTCCTCGCCCGCTCGGCGCAGCTGCGACAGGAACCGGTCAAGGAGCTGGCCGACGACACGCTCGACGCACTCATGGCGTATGCGTGGCCGGGCAACGTGCGCGAACTCGAAAACGCCCTCGAGCGGGCCGTCATTCTCTCGCCGGGCGACCGCATTCGTTCCGACGCGCTCCCCGAGCGGGTCACCGCGCGCCGCGCCGAACCGTTCGTTTCGGAGCGCACCCCCGTGTCCCCCACGCTCGAATCCGTCGAGCGCGCGTACATCCAGTGGGTCCTCCAAAACGAAGGCGGCAACAAGAGTCGCGCCGCCGACATGCTCGGCATCGATCCCTCGACGCTGTACCGGAAACTGGCGCGGTACGGGGATGCGTAGCGCCCCCATGCTCCGCGCGCCCCGTCGCCGGGGGTTCACCCTCATCGAGTTGTTTGCCGTGGTGGTGCTCTTTGCCATCCTCACGACCATCGCCATAGCGAAGTTCGGGCAATCCAAACGGCGGGCGTACCTCGTGTCCATGAAGGCCGACCTGCGCAACATCGCGACCATGGCCGAAACGCACTTCACGACAGAAAGCTCCTACGCTGACGTCCGGATTCCGGCGCAGGGCAGTTCGGGCACCCTGATCTCGTTTCGGAGCACCGTCAACGAATGGTCGGCCACGGCCACCCACCCCGGCCTGCCGGGAATAACCTGCCAACTCGAGTCGGGTGGGGGCTCACAGCCCACCTGCCTCGAGGCGGGGTGGTGAGACGCGGCACCGCTTGCACGCTGCAACACTTCTTGCGAAACGCGAGGTGCGGAAGATCGGCCCCGACGTCGTAGAAATGGTGTAACCAATTATTTGACAATGTCTTACAGTTTCGACGCCGAAGTGGCAAGCCTGTTGCCATAGATGCTGGTGTCGCGAGACCCGCCACTTCCGGCGTCCCGGCAATCCCCCCACTTGGAGATCCCCACCAATGCAGCATCGTACGCGCAAGGGCTTCACGCTCATCGAACTCCTGATCGTCGTCGTCATCATCGGCATTCTCGCCGCCATCGCGATCCCGAAGTTCGCCCAGACGAAGGAGAAGGCGTATATCACCGCCATGAAGTCGGACCTGAAGAACCTCGTGTCGGCCAACGAGGCCGTGTACTCCGACGCCAACAGCTACGCGGGCATCCCGGGCACGCCTCCGGGCTCGTCGGGCGTGTCGATCACGCAGACCGGCACGGCCACCGGCTGGTCGGCGAACGCGTCGCACGGGTCGACCGCGGTGACCTGCACGATCGGCGTCGGCACGGCAGCGGGTGCCAACCCGGAAGGCGAGCCGGTCTGCACGACGCCCGCGCCGTAACGTCGACAGCAGTTCCAGCAGGACGAATGGGGGAAGGGGTCGGGCGATTGCCCGGCCCTTTCGCCGTTTCCCCGGTTGCGGCTGCAGCGCCGTGAGCGCATCCTCCGCCCGTGCCCGAGATCAAGCGACCCAGCATCCATGATCGTCTGCAACGCGTACTCACTGCCGCGAGCGCCGGACTGATCATCGCGATCATCACCACCATGTGGTTCACCGAAGCGTTGCCCGCCGGCATCCGGTGGCCCCTCGTGGTGACCTTCGTCTTCGTCGTCGCGCTCCTCTCGGCCAGCATTCTCCAGCGCCTCGTGGCACGACTCATCGAGGAACCGCTCGGCCACTGCGTGCAGGCGGCCGATACCATCGCCCGCGGTGATGTCGCACAGCTGGTGCCCCCGGCCAGTACACAGGAGTTCCACCAGCTGGCCACCAGCATCAACCACATGACCGAGCAGATGGCGGCGGCCACCCAGTCGCGCATGCGCGTCGAGCAGCTCGCCACCATGGGACGCATCGCGGCCGGCATCTCGCATGAGATCGGCAATCCGGTATCGGCGATCGCCAATTACGCGCACCTGCTTCGCATGCGCACCCGCGATGTGCAGGGCACCACCGAACCCCTCGATGCCCTCGAACGCGAGATCGCCCGCATCGATCGCATCATGCGCGGGCTGCTCGACTACTCGCGCCCCCGACGGCTCACCCCCAAGCCCATTGTCGTCGACGACATCATCGACGATGTGCTGCGGTTGCTCGCCGACCAGGGCATCACGCGGCGGTTCCGTGTCACGCGTCAGCTCGAAGCGCCCGATGGCGTGGTCTACGCCGAGCGCCATGACCTGGAGCAGGTGTTCGTGAACTTGCTGCTGAATGCCGTCGACGCCATGGATCGTGAAGGGGACATCGTGATCCGCTCGCGCATCAATGACGCCACCGCCGTTGGCGACAGCTTCGAGAAGCGCCGCACCGACCCGCACCCGCAACGCTGGGCGCATCGCCCCAGCAAGCGCGCGCTCGCGTGGCTCGCCCGCCCGGAGTCGCCGCCGCGCTTCCTGCAGGTGGTCATGGCCGACTCGGGCACCGGCGTGGCACCCGAAGATGCCGAACGCATCTTCGAACCGTTCTTCTCCACCAAGCAGCCGGGGAAGGGCACTGGCCTCGGGCTCGCCATCGTGGCCAGTACCATCGAGAATCTCGGGGGCACGATCTGGGTGCAGCGTGCGCGCGAAGGCGGCGCGGCATTCGTCATTCTGCTGCCCCTGCACGCCAGCGGGGTCCGGCCCATTACCCCACCCAACAGTGTGGCGTTGATTTGATCCCGTCGGCACGATTTCGGTGACGGAGCGGGAGCGCTGGTGACCTATCGTGTCGCCATGCGCTCCCTTTCACTTGTCCGCGCTGGTCGGCGCCCGCGGCAGGGCCGACTGCTCATCGAGGGCTGTGTCGCCATCGTGCTCCTGGCCGGCGGCAGCACCATGGTGCTGTTGGTGACCGCCGGTAGTGCACGACTCGTCGACTCGGCGGTTCGCCACGATGCCGTGCAGCGGGAAACCGCTACCTACCTCGCCCCCCTCCTGGCAGCGCCCTGCACGGTGCCCGCCGTCGCGCAGTATCAGGCATCCCGTGCGGGGGTCGACTACGTCGTCACAAGCACGCGCCTGGGGGCCCTCCCCGGAATGACCGTGGTGGGTACGTGGTACCGCTCGCCGCTGGCGCGCGCCCGAACGCCTGGCTCCGCTCCACTCTCGGCTCGGCAACAGCACGTCGCGTACGCCGCCTCGTGGTGCCAGCCATGACGCGCCTCCCACGGACAGGCACCACGCTTGTCGAACTGCTCGTGGCGCTGCCATTGGCGCTGCTGGTCGGTATCGCAGCCACCCTGCTGCTGCTGCGCATCGCCCGTACGGTGCGCGCCCAATCCGCCCAGCTGGCTTCGTCACGTGAACTGCGTCAGGTCGGCGGAATGCTGGCCGGTGAACTCGCGCCCCTCAGCGGCCACGACCTGCTGGCCGCCTCCGACACCCTGCTTGCCTTCCAGTCTCCCATGGGTACGCTGCTGCTTTGCGACCGCCCAGCACCACACGCGGTCGTTGTTGCGGTTCCGCACCACAGCGACGATGCCTGGCTTGCCAGTGTGCGTCCGGGTGATCGCGTGCGAGGCTGGCACGCCACCACCACGCCCGTGGACACGCCCATCGCCGCGGAGCGCACCGTGATCGCTCCGCCGTCTGTCGTTGGGGGCGCCGGCTGCGGCCCCGACAGGTCCACAACCAGCCGGCGCTGGCGCCTGCCGCTCGACACGGGCGCCGTGCCGTTCTCCCCAAGTGGTCCGCTCACTGTGCATCGCGACGTGCGCTACCGTCATTATCGCAGCGGTACCACCTGGTGGTGGGGGCGCCAAAGTCGAGATGGCGCCATCTGGGATGCCATTCAGCCCGTGGCCGGTCCGCTACAGGCCGCCGCACTCGGCGGCGTGCGCGTGCGCCTGCTCGACGCCACCGGTGCGCCCGTGGGACCGCTCCCCGCTCCCGCCAGCCACAGTCGCGGGCGCATTGCCATGGCGCAGGTCACGTTCAGCCTCCGGCGGCGCGCTAGCTCCACACTGCAGCCAGCCGTGGATACCGTCACGGCCGTGGTTCCGCTGCGGGCCACGGCCTACCGGCAACGGCCATGATGACCCGGCGTAACCGGGCGCCCGTCTCGCGGTGCCGCCGCGGCTTTGTCCTGCCCCTCGTTATCGCGGCACTTGCGGTCTCCTCACTGCTCGCCCTCGCCTTCATTCACGAGGCGCTGCTGGGCGCGCGTGGTGCCCGCGCCTCGCTTGGCGCCGCCGACGTCGAGTATCGGGCCGAAGCGGCACTCGGCACCGCGCTCGCCCGCTGGTCCCAGGACTCCTTATGGAACACGGGGGTCGGCACCCGGCACCAGTTCTCGGTTCCCTCTGCAGGGCAGCCAGTTGCGGTCGAATGGCTCCGGCTGCATCCGCTCATGCTGATCCTCCGCGCCCAGAGCCACGGGCACGCCGTGCGACGCCTCGATGTTTCTTCCCGGGACCTGCTGCGCGCCGTCCGGCTCGAGCCCCCGCCGTTCCCCATTGAGGCCGCCATTAGCACGGCCGGCACGCTGCACGGATCCACCGGGACCATCGTCAGCGGCATCGACGAGCTGCGCCCACATTCCCCCTGCGGCGCGGATCGGGACACGGCGAGCCTGCCCCCCGTGGTCGCCAATCGAGTAGCCGCCGTCGCACCGCACACGTGGACGTCGCCGCCACCCTGGCGCCCTCCGCCGGCTACGCTCTGGATGCGCACACACGGCGCCGTGCAGGCACTCGGACCACAAGTGCCGGTGCGGCATTGGAATGCGACGCCGCGCCCTCTGCCCCCATCTCGTGGATGGAATGGCGTGATCGTCCGCGGCCCGTCGATCGCCATCACCGGCCCGTCGGCCTGGCAGGGGCTGCTCGTGCTCGACGGCAACGCCACCGTCACCGGAGCATTGCACGTGACAGGCGTCCTGGTGGTACTCGGCAACCTCGACGCCGCCGCTGCCCAGCTCACGGTGCAGGGGGCAGTCGTTGCCGCCGATACCACTGCCGGCGGCGTCACGCTCGGCACCGCCGGGGCCGTGCGCTACGACCGCTGTGCCGTACAGCTGGCACTCGCCGTCGGTGCGCGTCCCTCGCTGGCGCCGTTCTCCCTCTGGCACCGCCTGTCCCGCTAACTGGTCCCCCGCGTCACACCACCGGGAGTGACCCCCGGGACCGCGGGCCGTCGGTGTCACGAAGTAAGCCCGCGTACCCACCAGCCTCCCCTTGGGAAGCGTTACCTCGTGAGGTTCGGGTCGTTTCAAGGGTGACACGCCCGTTTCAGGGCGGGTCAATCCGTCCTGTCCACCGCCTTGGTGCGGGACTTTCGAAGGCAACCACTGCGTAACCCCCGTCCCAATGGCGCTCTTCGGCCGGAAGCAACTCACTGTCGGGCTCGATGTCGGTTCAGGGCTGGTGAAGGCCGTGGTCATCGACCACAGCGGCCCGGTCCCCGAATTGGCGAAGGTAGTCATCACACCGCTGACTGACACCGCCATCGTCGAGGGGGAAGTCATGGACTACGGGATCGTGGCCGACGCCATTCGGCAGACGATCGCCGCCACGGGAGCCAAGACCAAGCACGTGGTGGCCGCCGTTGGTGGACGCGATGTCATCGTGAAGAAGATCCAGATGGAGCGGGTCAAGGAACAACAGGCCCGTGAGCTCATGCGCTGGGAGGCGGAGCAGCACGTGCCCTTCGACATGGACTCGGTCGAACTCGACTTCCAGGTCCTCGACCCCGATGGCGACGGCCTCGACATGAGCGTGCTGCTCGTGGCGGCCAAGCGCGATCTCG
Source organism: Gemmatimonas sp. (assembly GCF_027531815.1). Classification (NCBI taxonomy): domain Bacteria; kingdom Pseudomonadati; phylum Gemmatimonadota; class Gemmatimonadia; order Gemmatimonadales; family Gemmatimonadaceae; genus Gemmatimonas; species Gemmatimonas sp. The sequence continues at coordinate 68,126 of NZ_JAPZSK010000013.1, forward strand.
TGGAGGCCAAGCAGGCACTGCTCACGGAATCGGGAGCCGCCCCGGCCGTCATCGACGTGGACGCCTTCGCGCTCCACAACGCCTTCGAACTCAATTATCCGGAAGCGCTGAGCGGCACGATCGCGCTACTCAACGTGGGTAACGAAACCACCAATCTGAACATCCTCGATGAAGGTGTGCCCATTCTCACGCGCGACCTCGGCGTCGGCACCCGCCGCCTCCGCGAGGATCTGCAGCGCGAGCACGGCATCAGCTCCGAAGACGCAGAGGACCTGATGCGGGGGTACGATCGCACCCGCGTACTCGATAGCATCGTGGCCGCGCGCGGCGAAGAAATCGCGGTCGGCCTCGAGCGCGCTGCCACCTTCCTCTCCAGTTCACAGCGCAACTTCGGGCAGATCCGCGCCGTGTACGCGTGCGGTGGCGGGTCGCGCGTTCCGGGACTGCTGCCGTGGCTTTCCGACCGGCTCCGCATCCCGGTGCAGTCGGCCAATGCACTCGCCAAGCTGAACGTCCGCGAAGGGGCGCTCGAGTTCCTGTCCACCGACGAGGTCGCGCCGCTGCTCATGCTGCCGGTGGGACTCGCGCTGCGCACCGCCGCCTGAGTACCCGAGGACACATCTCATGATGATCGAAATCAACCTGCTCCCGGGCGCCAGGAAGAAGGGCAAGAGCGCCGGCAGTGGGATCTCCCTCGGCTCGCTTTCCGCGCTGGGCGCCAGGATCCGCGATCCGTGGCTGATCGGTGCCGCCGCCTCCGTGGCGGTCTCGGTGGCCGCGGTGGGGCTGCTCTTCTCCGCGCAAAGCGCCCGTGCCACCGAACTTGGCACACGCGTCGAAAACGCGGTGCGCGATTCCACACGCTACGCCAAGGTGCTGTCGGCGCGTCACAAGCTGACGGCCGAGCGCGATTCCGTTATGCGACAGCTGCAGATCATCCGCACCATCGATGACAATCGGTACAACTGGGCGCACATCCTCGACGAGGTGAGCCGCGCCCTGCCGGCGTACACGTGGCTCACCGTCATGGAGCAGACTACGACGATGCCGCCGCCGCCCGGCATGGACTCCACCGCGACCACCCCGGCGCCCGCGGCGGCCAAGAAGAAGGGCAAGGACACGGAAGAGAAGGCACCGGCCGATACCATCACCGTGCACCCGCCCCTCGGCTTCCGGATCGTCGGCCAGACCGTCGACATCCAGGCGCTCACGCTGTTCATGCGTCAGCTCGAAAGCTCGCCGTTCGTGCAGAAGGTCGCGCTCTCCAAGTCGGAGATCGTACTCGTCGAGGGCAAGGACGTCACGCAGTTCGAGCTCCGCGCCGAATACGAAGTTCCGCCCCCAGGTATCGTCAGCACGACGCCGCTCGTCGTCCCCGTTCGCTGAGCTGTCCATGGCCCTCCTCCCAACCGCCCAACGAGACCAGATCAAGCTGCTGATCGGCTTTGCCGCCATCGCGCTTGCGGGGCTCTATTGGATGTACCCCTACGCCGCCCAGAACGAGCAGTTGGCGGCTGATGAAGCCCGTGTCGTCGCCCTCGAGGGCGCCAATCAGAAGGCGGCGCGCGAGTTCGACAAAGGCAGCATCGAACAGCTGCGATCGCAGGCGGCACAGAATCGATCGGCGCTCACCGTCATGCGCCGCCTCGTACCCACCGGCAACGAAGTGCCCGCACTGCTCGAGGAAGTCAGTACGGCCGCCCGCCGCGCCGGACTCGATGTGGGTGGGGTCGTGCCCGAGCCCGTCATGGCCGGCGATCGCTTCGATACCTATCGCTACACCGTGACCATCATCGGTGGATACCACCAGTTCGGCGAGTTCCTCGCCAACGTCGGGTCGCTCGCGCGCATCGTGGCGCCGGTGCACTTCGCCATTACCGCCGGGACCACCAATCGCCAGCGCGGTGGTGCCCGCACGTCGGAGAAGGGATCCCTGGCCGCCACCATTACCCTGCAGACCTACGTCGAGCGCACCGCGCCTGCACCGCGCGCGAAGGAGCGGTCGTCATGATCTTCGCCCTCCGCCGGCTCATGGGTGCGGCGCTCGCCAGCGTCATGCTGACCCCGCACGCCGCTGCCCAGCAGCCCCGCGTCACCACTGTCCGTGGGGACTCGGTCGGGACCGTCAGCGCGGCCGCCGTCAAGACGGCCCCCACCGCCAATTCCAAGCGCACACCGCGCGAGAACGCCAAGAAGAGCGTGATGCCATCGGAGATCACGCTCCAGCGAGAAACGTTCTCGTACAGCGGGAGCGGTCGTCGCGATCCCTACAAGTCGCTCATGTCGAGCAGTGATGTGCGGCCGCTGCTGAGCGACCTCCGCCTCACCGCCGTGGCCTTCGACCCCGCCGGCAGCAACTCGGTGGCGATCCTCCGCGACTCCTACTCCAAGACGCAGTACCGCGTGCGGGTCGGGCAGCAGCTCGGCCGCCTGCGCGTCAGCGGGATCCGCCAAAAGGCGGTGCAGTTCACGATCGAGGAATTCGGATTCAATCGGCAGGAGACGCTGCCGCTGAGCAGCGATACGACGAAAGTGAGGAATCCATGATGGGACCGACGACCGTTGCGGTGATGGCCGCGCTTCTGGCAGGCGGCTCGCCTGCCCCCGCGGCACACTCCGCCCCCCCGGCCGCCACGGCCATCACCAACGACGCCGCGATTCGCGGGCACGTACGCGGACTCGAGATCGCGCCGGCCCCGAACGGTACCGCCATCGTACTCGACGTCGATGCCGCCGTGGCGCTCAATCACTTCACCCTCGACAATCCCTCGCGGTTGGTCGTCGATCTGGGTGGCGCCAGTCTCTCCATCCGGTCGAACTACGACGGCAAGGCGCGCGGCGCTGTGCGGAACGTGCGCCTCGCGCAGTTCCGTGCCGATACGGCGCGCCTCGTCATCGATCTGGATGCGGCGCACCAGTACACCGTTGAACGCGACGGCAACGCCGTCCGCATCAACATCGAAGCCACCGTCTCGCAGTTCGCGCGCTGGAGGACCGGCCGCGGCGCAGCCGCCGTCACCGCCGTCGCCACCGGACGCCTCGAGTCGCCCGTCGCCGTGCCCGCGGGCACCGCTCCGAAGGGCGAGACGGCGGCGGAACCGGCCAAGGCGGAACCGGCCAGAAGCGAGCCGGCCACGGTCGAGGCCAAGCCCGAGCCGCGGCACAACGCGTCCGACGACATGCTCACGCCGCGCACCCCGGCATCGGCCGCGTCCATCACCGCGGCGCGCCGCCAACAGCAGAAGCCGCGCATCACCGTCTCGTACGATGGGACGAGCATCCGCGATGTGATCGCCGCCTTCGCGACCTTCTCCGGCCGCACCATCGTGGTCGGCAAGGATGTGGAGGGCATGGTCACCGCGGACATCGCCGACAAGCCGTGGGATGTGGCGCTCCAGGCCATCCTGCAGTCCCAGGGGCTCGCCGCCACCGAAGACGCCAGTGGCATCATCTCGGTCGACAGCTATCGCAACCTCGCCTCCAATCAGGCGCTGGAGCCGCTCGTCACGCAGATCGTCGATGTCAACTACGCCAAGGCCGCCGTCCTGCAGGGCACCGTGCAGGCGCTGCTGGCGCGAGACTGCACCGGCCTCACCACCATGCAGACCGGCCGCGAAATGGGCATGCCTATGGGTCAGGGTGGCGGCGGACAGGGTGGCGGCGCACAGCAGCAAATGGGTGGGCAGGGGTGTGTCGTGCGCGGCTCCGTAGCCGCCGATAGCGCCACCAACAAGCTCATCATCACCGAAGTGCCGTCGCGTCTGCCGGAAATCGTGTCGCGTCTCCAGCAGCTCGACATCCGTACGCCGCAAGTTGCCATCAAGGCCAAGATCGTGTTCGTCAATCGCACCGGCATCCAGGACATCGGACTCGCCTACGACCTCGGCACCGGCAACCGGCAGTTCTTCCAGCAGCTCGTACCGCGCACGGACCCCAACACACTCACGCCGGTCGACACCGACGGCGACGGGGTGCCTGATGCCACCGGTGGCGGGCAGCCCTTCCAGGGGCCGGCGCGCATCGCGCTCGGTGGCAATGCGATCGCCGGTATCGCCAACGCCAACAACGCCATCAAGCCGAACGCGCTCAACCTCATCTACAGCACGGCACTGGGCCGCTACCAGCTCACGGCGTTCCTCAACGCCCTGCAGACCTCGTCGCTCGCCGACGTGCAGTCGGAACCCAGCATCACGATCCTCAATAACCGCAGCGCCGAGATCTTCGTTGGTCAGGAAATCCCCATTCGCGTCATCGATGCGGGTGGTCAGGGTGCGCAGGGAGGCGGTGGTGGCGGTGGTGGCGGGGGCGGTGGTGGCGGCGGCGGCGGCCAGATGGCCCCCAACGCGGCCACGTTCTTCCCGCGTGCCGCCGTGTCGAAGGAAGAAGCCGGCATCAAGCTCTCGGTCACGCCGCAGATCACCAACAACAAGATGGTGCTGCTCAACATCAAGGCGGAGAACTCGAGTGCCGAAATCTCACAGACCGACGTGGGCGTGATCTTCAATCGCCAGCGCGCCGAATCGCAGGTGCTCGTGGCCGACGGCGAAGCCGCGGTCATTGGCGGGCTCACCGTCACGGAAACCACACGGTTTCGCAGCGGCATCCCGGTGCTGATGAATCTCCCCTTCGTGGGTCGCCTCTTCTCGCAAAACTCCAAGAACGAGACCAAGCGCGACCTGCTCATCCTGGTTACGCCGCACATCCTGGACGAAGGCATCACGCCGCCGCCGGGCCGCTGACGCGACAAGGAACCTATCCGACATGCTCTCACTCCTCTCCACCCCCCGGCCGCGCCTGCGCGCGGGCCTCGGTGCCCTCGTGGCCGCCGTGGCCCTCGGCGCCTGCAGCGGCGACGAGGTGATCGACCCGCCCTTCGCCGATACGGTGAAGCCGCGGGTAACCATCGCCAAGGGTAATGCCGTGGCCGACACGCTCGTGTCGGTCACCATCAACGCCACCGACAATATCGGGCTCAAGCGCGTTCGCCTGCTCCTGTCGGGCGGGCTCACCGCCACGTACGACACCACCATGACGAGCGCGGTGACCTCGCTCACCCTGGCGGTCAACGTGAAGGTGCCCTCCAACGCGCCTATCGGCGCCACCGTCAACGCGCGCTCGGTGGCAATCGACGGGGCCGGCAACCTCAGCGATACCGCGCTCGTTGCCCTCACCGTTGGCAACCTCGAGCCGCCGCGCGCCATCATCACGAGCCCCGTCGCGGCATCGCCGGTGGTCAGCGGCAAAGCCCTCGTGCTGTCGCTCTCGGGCAAGGCGCGCTACAAGGTGCGGACACTCGGCTATCAAATCACCGGAGCCTTCAACACGTCCGACTCGCTCACCTTCACCTCACCGCTGCGCGACTCATTGGCCATCCTCGACACGCTCACCATCCCCGATTCGGTGCGCGGCGCCACCATCAACGTGACGCCGTTCATCACCGACTCGCTCAATCAGCGTGTCCTCGGTTCCGCGGTCGCCTATGCGGTCCAGAGCCCGGCCAACGCCAATACCATTCCCGTGGTGCGCACCGGAGTCTCCCGCCGCGTGGAGGTCAGTGACACGGTCTTCGTCGAAGCCACCGATCCGGTCGGTATCAGTGTCATCGGGTATGAGGTCCGTACCCTCGCGGGGCAAATCGTGGTGGCAGACTCGGTGACCTCCACGGGGGCCTTCTCCACGCTCGTCCGCACCTTCCGGACGCGCGTCCCGGTCAACGTCTTCCCCACGGCCGTCACCGTTGCCGGGTTCGCCCGCAATGCGAATGGTCGTCGCGATGTGTCGCGCCTCGGATCGGGCGCCGTGCGGGCCGATACCGTCCAGGTGGTTGCCGGGTACACCAACCCGCTTCCGGGTGGCGGACAGGTCGCCGATGCGCTCTACGTACCGCGCACCGATCGCCTCTACCTGTCCAATATCGAGCGCAACTGGCTCGAGGTGTTCAACCTGGCCGACTCCACCTTCCGCGCGCCCGTGGGCGTGGGGTCACGCCCCTGGGGCATTGCCGCCTGGCCGCGCAACCGCGACGGCGCCATGGGCGACACGCTGCTCGTGGCCAACTCGGGTGGTACGAACATCAGCTACGTGGACCTCAATGCCGGTCCCACCGGCCGCGAGGTGTACCGGTACCCGCTGCCGAACATCATGGTGTACTCCATCACCAGCGTGAAGTCGCAGCTCACCGATCAGGTCATCACGCAGCGTACCGTCTACGACTTCAGCGACCGCCCGCAGTACCTCGCGGCAACGTGTGTGGCCGCGCCCAACCCGGGGACTCCCTGCGGTGACGTCGTGGCAGTGTATTCCACTACGCCCACCCCAGGGCAGAGCACCCCCTTCCCCAACAAGGGCACCGTACGCTGGGAGAATCTGAACAAGAACTCCTCGCACTTCTTCTTCGAGCAGGCCATGGGGCAGACACAGAATCGCTCCGACACGCTCGAGATCGAGCGCTTCGCCGCCGCCGGCGTGGGCGCCGACTCCGTACTGCTGCCGGCTCGCCAGACCATCGTCACCCCCGGCGGGTCGTTCACTTACTCGGTAGTGGCGCGCCTCGATCAGCTGGCCTTCCGAGATACCACCTTCGTACGCAACTCCGGCAACTTCCGGCGCGTCGTGATCGGCGAAGGCGGTCCGGTCCTCGGCAGCCGCGCGCTCACCTACGACGTCACGCGGGGGTTCGACACCGGCACGCCGCTGCCCGTCATTGATCGCGGCGTCTCCCGCCCGGTCGATGTGAGCGACTTCATCGCGAACACCTTCGCTCGCGTCCAGGGTGTCGGCATCAACTTCGACGGTGAACTCAACGCGGTAAAGGGCGACTCCACGTACCTGTTCGACAACACGCTGCGCCTGCAGGGTATCCTCCAGAGCCGACCCAGCGGCGGTGGACTCGACTTCCACCCGCTCAACAGCGGCGCGAACTCCACGCCGCTCCGTACTCGCCTGGCGTTCGTCGCCTCGAGCGAGGCGGTCATCGATGTCTTCGATACCTACTGCTACCGCCGGATCGCCACGGTCCCCATCCGCGACCCGATCATCGGTCCGGTACGCGCCACGGTCCGCCCGAACGGTCAGCTGGTACTCGTCGGCGCCACGATCCGCGGCGTGACGCTGGTGGCACTCCCCGACAACTTCACTACCACCTGCCAGTAACGGTACGGGGTGCGTCTCAGGACGCGCCCTGTGCGATGACACGGCAGGAAGCAGGTCGCAGGGGGGCAGGATGAAGGGGGCAGGGGCAACCACGCGTTGCTGGCTCCTGCTTCCCGCCCCCTGCGCCCTGCGCTCTGCTCCCTCCCCCGCTCGTGAAGGGCGCGCCATCGGCGCGCCCTTTCCATATCGAGGCACCGCTCGGTACGTTGCGATTATGCCTCTCCGCTTCACCACCGCCGGCGAATCGCACGGTCCGGCGCTCGTCTCCGTCCTCGAGGGGATGCCTGCCGGCGTTCCGCTCCTTGCCGCTCATGTCGACGCCGAACTCGCGCGCCGTCAGCAGGGCTACGGGCGCGGACGGCGCATGCAGATCGAGACCGACCGCATCGAGCTCCTCTCCGGCGTGCGCGCCGGCGAAACGCTCGGGTCCCCCATCGCCATGCTCGTGCGCAACCGCGACTGGAAGAACTGGGTCGGCATCATGGACCCCGCCCCCCGCGAGGCCGATGCGGATGGCCCGCGCAAGCGGCACGTTACCCGGGTGCGCCCGGGCCACGCCGATCTCACCGGGTTGCTCAAGTACGATCGCAGCGACGCCCGCGACATCCTCGAACGCGCGTCGGCACGCGAAACCACCGCGCGGGTGGCCGCCGGCGCCATCTGCAAGGTGCTCCTGCGGGAAGTCGGGGTGCACATCGGCTCCCATCTCGTCCATCTGGGCGGTATCGACGCCGACCGCCCCGATCCCCTGCCCGACGATCTCAATGCCGCCGCCGATGCCTCGCCGGTGCGCACCCTCGACGCGCAGGCGGAGGCGCGCATGATCGCGCGCATCGATGCGGCGAAGAAGGAAGGGAACACCCTCGGGGGCATCTGCGAGGTGGTCGTGCGCGGGCTCCCGGTGGGACTGGGCTCGCATGTGTCCTGGGACACGCGCCTCGATGGCCGGCTCGGCCAGGCCATGCTCTCCATCCCCGCCGTCAAGGGCGTCGAGATCGGACTGGGGTTCGAGACGGCGCGGCGCACCGGCGCCGACGTGCACGACGAAATCGAAGCCGCAGCGGGGCGCACGCGGGCTGGCCATGTGCGCCGGCGCAGCAATCGCGCCGGTGGCACCGAGGGCGGCATGACCACCGGCGAGGAGCTCGTCGTGCGTGTGGCCATGAAGCCCATCTCCACCCTCATGCGCCCCCTCGGAACCGTGGACATGGCGACCGGGGAGGCCGCGCAGGCCGTCGCCGAGCGTAGCGATGTGACCGCCGTACCGGCGATGGGCGTTATCGCCGAAGCCATGGCCGCCTTCGTGCTGGCGTCGGCGCTGCTCGAGAAGTTCGGCGGCGATTCCCTCCGGGAGACGCAGCGCAATCTCGACGCCTATCTGACGCAGCTCGACGAACGCGTCGAGCGCTGATCGGCAACCGCTGCGCGTCCGCCATGTCCCTGATCGACGGCCATCTCGTGCTCGTCGGCCTCCCCGGCGCGGGGAAGTCCATCATCGGCCGCGCCGTGGCACGTCAGCTCCGGCGACCGTTCCTCGATTTCGACGCCGAGATCGAGCGGCGCGTCCACTGCACGGTGGCGCAATACTTCGCCCGCTCGGGAGAGGCCGCCTTCCGCGAGCTGGAGCTCCTCCTCACCCGCGAACTCGCAACGGCCGCCCCGATGGTGCTCGCGCCCGGCGGGGGGTGGGTCACCAACCCCGGCGTCATGCAACTGCTGAGGCCGCCGGGACGAATCGTGTATCTGCGGGTATCGCCGCAGGAGGCAATGCGGCGCATTGCCAGATCCCGGCACGTGCGTCCGTTGTTGCAGGAAGCCGATCCGGAAGCGAAGATGCGGGAGTTGTGGACGGCACGAAGCGCCTTATATGAAGATGCTGATGCCGTTGTTGACGTGGAAAAGCTTACATCGCAACAGGTTACAGATTCCGTGGTCACGCTTGCCCACGGGGCGACGCCGGGGATAGGTTAGGAAATGGACGATCGTTGGGCGCCGGTTTTGGACGAATTGCGAGAGCGCTTCGCTGCCGACACGGATGTGGTGGAGGTCGAGGCGTACCTCTCGTTGAAAGGATACGATCGGCGTCAGATCGGTGAGATTCTTTCCTTGCTGTATAGCGATACTGGGTCGTCGCCTACCGGCGGCACCGAGCGTATCACCGACACCGACCGTGAGCCCTCCCTGCGGGTACAGGGGCCTCACGAACGTGGCCGGTTCACCACCGAAGCCTGGGGCTACCTGGTCGTGCTGTATGCCTCGGGGGCGGTGAGCCTCAACGATTTCGAACACTTGGTGGAGCGCGCGCTCGTCCATGTCGACGGCCGCATCACGCTCGCGGACATTCGCTCCCTCGCGGATGACGCCGGCTTCGATGATGGCGCCATGGGCGGCGAGCACCCCCTGATTCACTGAGCTGATGCCAACCAAAAAGGCTGCAACCAAGACGGCCGGGAAGGGCGCGGGGAAATCCGCCTCCGCCTCGGCTGCGAAAAAAGCACCCGCCAAGAAGGCGGCGGCACGAAAAACAGCTGCCGTACCGGCTCCGGCCAAAACGGCGGCCAAGAAGACGGCGCGCAAGGCCGCCGCCACGACCACCGCCCGCAAGAGCGCCCGCAAGGTGGCTGCCGTGGAGGTCGAGGAGGAGTTCGAACCGAACTCGGCCGGAGGGACCTCGCTCGTCATCGTCGAGTCGCCCGCCAAGGCCAAGACCATCGGCAAGTACCTCGGTCGCGGCTACACCGTACGCGCTACCGTGGGACATGTCCGTGACTTGCCCGCCAAGAAGCTCGGCATCGACATCGACAAGGGCTTCGCCCCCGAGTACGTGACGATCGAGGGGAAGGAGGACATTCTCACCGACCTCAAGAAGATCGCCAAGGGCGCCCGCGAGATCTTCATCGCCACCGACCCCGATCGCGAAGGCGAAGCCATCGGTTGGCATGTCGAACAGTATTTCACGCAGCCAAGGCGCCACGCCGTGTCGGCGCCCATTCGTCGCGTGATGTTCCACGAGATCACCAAGGATGCGGTGCAGCGGTCCATGGCGAAGCCCATGGACATCGACAACAAGAAAGTCGAGGCGCAGCAGGCGCGCCGCGTTCTCGATCGCCTGGTCGGGTACAAGGCCAGCCCGGTGCTCTGGAAGACCGTCAAGAAGGGGCTGAGCGCCGGGCGCGTGCAAACCGTGGCGCTCCGGCTCATCGTGGAGCGCGAACGGGAAATCCGCGCCTTCACTCCCGTTGAGTACTGGAGCATCGCCGCCGACCTGCAGAAGGGGCAGCAACCCTTCGCCGCGAAGCTGCATCAGGTCGATGGGAAAAAGCCGGAGATTCCCAACGGCGCCGAAGCCGAACGCATTCTCGCTGACCTCAAGGGTCGCAAAGAATTCGAAGTCACCGAAGTCAAGCGGCGCGAGCGTCGCAAGAATCCGGCGGCCCCCTTCACCACGTCCACGCTGCAGCAGGAAGCAGCCAAGAAGCTCGGCTTCGGCAGCAAGCGCACCATGCGCCTGGCGCAGGACCTGTACGAAGGCATCGACGTGGGCGTGGATGGGGCCACAGGTCTCATCACCTACATGCGTACCGACTCCACGCGCGTCTCCGAGGATGCCGCCAACGCCGCCCGTGAATCGCTGCGGGCGCAGTTCGGCGACCCGTTCCTCGCTGCGCAGCCGCAACTGTATCCCAGCGGCAAGGCCAACGCACAGGACGCGCACGAAGGGGTCCGCCCCACCGATCCCGCGCGTCGCCCCGAGGCCATTCAGAAATTCCTCACGGCCGACCAGTTCAAGCTCTACCAGCTTGTCTGGCAGCGCTTCATGGCGTCGCAGATGGCGCCGGCGGTGTTCGATACAACCACCGTCGATTTCGACATTCCCACGCAGGGACGGGCGTACTTGTTCCGCGCCACCGGCTCGGTGGTGAAATTCCAGGGCTTCCTCGCCCTCTACCGCGAGGCGCGCGAAGAGGGCGATTCGAAGGCGCTCGAAGACGAGCAGGCACTCCCCTTCCTCGAGCAGGGCGAGCGGGTGCCGGTCAAGGCCATCACGCCCACCCAGCACTTCACCGAGCCGCCGCCGCGCTTCTCGGAAGCGTCACTGGTCAAGGAACTCGAGCGACTCGGTATCGGCCGACCGTCCACCTACGCCAGCATCATCTCGGTGCTCGCCGAGCGCCGCTACGTGCTGCTCGAGCAGCGCCGATTCTTCCCCACGTCGCTCGGCGAGACGGTGGAGAAGGTCATGGTAAAGAAGTTCCCCGATCTCTTCGACGTGAACTTCACCGCCAAGATGGAGCTCGAACTCGACAAGATCGCCGACGGCGAGACCGGGTGGGTGGCGGTGCTCGACGAGGAATGGTCGAAGATCAAGAAGAACCTCCACGACGAAGATCTCCCCGCACTCATCGGGGAGGCGTACGACCTGTCGGCGCTCGCCACGGAAAAGTGCCCCGACTGCGGCGGCAAGCTGGTGGCCAAGGGGGGCTTCTTCGGGCCCTTCGTGGCCTGCGAGAATCATCCCAAGGCCTGCAAGTACACGCGCCCCATCAAGGGCGAGAAGAAGCCGGCGGAACTGACCAGCTACCTGTGTCAGGAGTGCGGGGCGCCCATGGTCGTGCGTCATGGGCGCTCGGGGGATTTCCTGGGGTGCAGCAAGTTCCCCAAGTGCCGCGGCACGCGCAGCATGCCCACCGGCGTGAAGTGCCCCAAGGACGGCGGGGAAATCGCTGAACGGCGCAGCAAGAAGCGCGGCAAGGCGTTCTACGGCTGCGAGAACTACCCCAACTGCGACTTCGTCGTGTGGGAAAAGCCCGTGGCGGAAACGTGCCCCGAGTGCGGCTACGTGGGCGCCGAAGCCAAGGCCAACAAGACCCGCGGCTCATTCCGCAAATGCATCAAGTGCGGCAACGAGTGGGATGTGCACACGCCCGAGGATGTCGAGGTGGCGGAGGTCGCGTGACGGTCCATGTGGTGGGAGGCGGCCTCGCCGGCAGTGAGGCCGCCTGGCAGCTGGCGGAGCGGGGCCACGACGTGGTCATCCACGAGATGCGCCCGGTGCGCGGAACGGCCGCGCACAAGACCGACCGCCTGGGGGAACTCGTCTGCTCCAACACGTTCAAGAGCACCGAGACCACCAACGCGCACGGTCTCCTCAAGGCGGAGATGCGCGCGCTGGGCTCGCTCATCCTCACCTGCGCCGACGAGGCCCGGGTGCCGGGGGGCAGTGCCCTCACCGTCGACCGTGCGCTCTTTGCACAGGGCGTGCACGAACGCATCCACGGCCACTCACGCATCACCGTGTCGCGCGAGGAGGTCACCGACCTGCCACCGGTGGGCATCGTGGCCACCGGTCCGCTCACCAGCGATGCGCTCGCCGAGCGCATTCGGGCGCGTCTGGGTGTCGAGTCGCTCGCCTTCTACGATGCCATTGCACCGGTCATCGCCGTCGAGTCCATCGATCAGGAAATTGCCTTCCGCGCGTCGCGCTGGGGCAAGGAAACGATGGAGGGGGCCGGGGAAGAAGGCGCGTATCTCAATTGCGCCATGACGCGCGACGAGTACGAGGCCTTCATCGACGCACTCACCACCGCCGATCAGTTCACCGCGCACGAGTTCGACCGTGTGCCCTATTTCGAGGGGTGCATGCCCGTGGAGGAGATGGCGCGGCGCGGGCGCGAGTCGTTGCGCTTTGGCCCCATGAAGCCGGTGGGGCTGCAGGACCCCCGCCGCTCCACGCGTCCGCATGCGGTGGTACAGCTGCGTCAGGAAGACCGGGCCGGCCGCATGTGGAACCTCGTAGGGTTCCAGACTCGACTGCGCATCCCCGAACAGGCCCGCGTGTTCCGGCTCATTCCGGGGCTCGCGCAGGCGGAGTTCCTGCGCTTCGGCAGCATTCACCGCAACGCCTACGTGAATGCGCCCGCTGCGCTTACACCGCACCTGTCGCTGCGCGATGCGCCCACGACCCTCTTCGCCGGGCAGATTACCGGGGTGGAGGGCTATACCGAAAGCAGCGCCACGGGGCTCCTCGCCGGCATCAATCTTTCGCGCATGCTGCGCGGTGAGGCGCCGGTACTGCCGCCCCCCTCGACCATGATGGGGGCCCTCTATCGCTACCTGCGCGAGGCCGATCCGCGGCACTTCCAGCCCATGAACGCCAACTTCGGCCTGCTCGATGAACTCGATGGCGTGCCGCCCACGGTGCTCAAGGACAAGGCGCGCAAGCGCGAGCTGTTCGCCGAACGCGGGCTGGCGCAGGTGAACGCCTGGCGCGATGCCCACGCGCTCGCGGTGGCTTTGACGTGAGCGACGCGCCCGACGAGGCGCTCCCCGAGGCGCCGCTCCCCACGGAGATCCGCGAGTTTCTCGTGCACCTCGAGAAGGGGCGCGATCTGTCGCCCAACACGCGTACCGCGTATACCCGCGATCTGCGCGAATTCTCCACCTGGCTGGCGCAGTTGCATGGGGAGCAGGGGTGGGACTGGAACGAGCTGTCCCGCACGAGTATCCGCGGGTACATGGCCCACCTCACGCGGCGCGGCTTGGCCAAGCGCAGCATCGCGCGGCAACTCAGCGCCGTGCGCAGCTTCTATCGCTGGATGCACCGCGACGAGCGGGTGGACGTGAACCCCGCCCGCGCCGTCAGCACGCCGCGCCTGCCGCGGACCCTGCCGGCCTATCTCGACCGCCAGCAGGCGGAGACCCTGCTCCAGCACGCGGCCACGCGCGCCCAAAGCCTCGCCTTCACCGACGTACGCAACCTCGCCATGCTGGAGCTGTTCTACTCCAGCGGACTGCGGCTCTCGGAGCTTCGTGGCGTGGACCTCGCCGATCTCGATCTCGTGTCGCAGCAGGTCAAGGTGCGCGGCAAGGGGCGCAAGGAGCGCATCGTACCGCTCGGCGATCATGCCCAGCGCGCCCTGCGCAACTATCTGGTAAAGCGCGACACGCTGCTGCAGCAGTTGGGTGGGGCGAAGGCCGGTCGGCTGGCGCGCGGTGCCGTGTTCCTCAGCGAACGGGGCAGTCGCATCAGTCCGCGCGCGGCGCAGCATGCCATGGTGCAGCTGTTGGAGGCGGTGAGCGAAGGCGCCGACCTCACCACTCACTCCCTGCGGCACAGCTTCGCCACGCATCTGGTGGACGCCGGCGCGGACCTGCGCGCGGTGCAGGAGCTGTTGGGGCACGCCAGCATCAGCACCACGCAGATCTACACGCACACGAGCGTGGAACGCCTCAAGAAGGTGTACCGACAGGCGCACCCGCGCGCGTAGGTGAGGATGGGCGTCTGTTGGAAAGGCAGGGGGCAGAGCGAAGGGGATCAGGACGAAGAGGGAAGGCGGTGTGATTGCCCCCTTCCCCCGATCGCCTGACCTTCGTCCGTCCCGCTCGGGAAATGCGGCATTCCCCCGAGAAGAATGTGCGCGGCCCGCTCCGCATCGAGGTTGCCCCCGCACATCACCAAACCCACGGTCTTTCCCGCCAGCTGCGGCGCCAGCAGCCGAAGGCCGGCCAGCCCCGCCGCGCCGGCGCCTTCCGGCAGGTTGTGAGTGATCCGCCACAGGTCACGCACGCTCTGCGCAATCATGGCCTCGCTCGCGAGCACGAAATCGCGAAGCCCCGCGCGCAGTGCGGGGTACGTCATGGCATACGTGGAACCGGTCGCGATCCCCTCGGCGAACGTGTGCGCCGGTACTCCCGCTCGAGCCTCGCCGTCGTGCCACGCGTTGTGCTGCGCTGGCGCTCCCTGGCTCTGGACGGCGTACACCGCCAGCGACGCCTTGCGCGCGTTGGCCACCGTCAACGCCCCAACCGCCTGTGACCCACCGCCCAGCGCAATCACCAGCGCGTCGAGCTCCGGAGCCTGTGTGAGGTACTGGTCACTCATGGTCCCCGCGCCGGCGATGACCGGCAGGTGATTCGTGCTGTGCACGATGGTCCGTTGCTCCTGTTCGGCGATGGCCCGGCAGGCGGCCACCGTTTCGTCATAGCGCTCCCCCACTTCTATGAGCGTGGCGCCCAGCGCCCGGATTCCGGCGTTCTTCTCCGGGTTGTTCCCCGTTGGTACGCAGATGGTCACGCCCACGCCGCGCGCGGCGCCGGCCCAGGCCAGCCCCAGTCCGTGATTGCCGGTCGTTGCGGCAATGACCCCCTGCGCTGCCTGCTCCGGGCTCAACGCGGTGATCGACGCGGTGCCGTTGCGCACCTTGAAGCTGCCGGTGGGCAGGTGGTTCTCGTGCTTCACCAACACACGAATGTCGTAGCCCACCAGTTCGTCGAGCTGCGGGTAGTGGCGCACCGGCGACGCGTCGAAGAACGGGCGCAGGCGCTCACGCGCCGCGACGATGTCGTCGTACGAAATGGGGAGCGTCACGAACGGGGAGTCGGGAGGGGGGGTCAGGGATCGCCGAGCGCGTCGACGAAGAGCGGCGGTAGGGCCAGTGCCAGCGGAGGGGCGTCGCTCACCGACCACGTGACCGACTCCATGTGAATGTATGGACGGTCCGTGTCCGGTAGCCACCGTTCCAGCAGGCGCGCCTCGAGGTCCACGATCCAGTACTCGATGGCCGCGCGCTGGTAGCGTCCCCGTTTCACCACGCGGTCGTGGCGCGCCGTACTGGGCGAGAGGACCTCGATGAACAGCAGTGGCTGGCCGATCTCCTCCGCGGTGCGCGGCCGGCGCCCGTCGACCAGGGGCAGCACGAACACGTCGGGCTGCACGAGGGTAAAGCGATCGAGTTCGATGTCGCCCGGCGCCATGAAGACCGCGCCGATCCCATGTTCACGGGCGTGCGCGGCGAGCTCCTCGTAGAGGTACCCCACCGCCGACTGGTGGGGCAGGCGCGGACTGGGGCTCACCAGCAGCTCGCCATCCACGCATTCGAAACGCTTCCCGGGTTCGTCGGGAAGCGCGCGGACGTCGTCGGCCGTCCAGCGATGAGCGGGCAGCGCGGGCATGGCCATATGGTGCCGAGCGAAAGGGGCGGTTGGCAAGAGGACACGATTCATGATGGGGTCGACGGGCGCGCCATGTGTCACCCGATTCCTGCCCACCCTATCTTTCCAACGCGCAGATCGATTTCGCCCCGTCTTGTCAGAGTCCGCCATGTCGCTTCCCCGTGTCCGTGCCACCACCATCCTTGCCGTTCGCCGCGACGGTCGCGTCGCGATCGGCGGAGACGGTCAGGTCTCCATCGGCGACACCGTCGCCAAGAACTCCGCGGTGAAGGTCCGCGTGCTGAAGGGCGGCCGGGTGGTCGCCGGGTTTGCGGGCTCGGTGGCCGACGCCCTTACGCTCTTCGAGAAGTTCGAGGAGAAGCTCGATCGTCATCCCGGCAATCTGCCGCGGGCCGCGGTGGAATTGGCCAAGGAGTGGCGCAGCGACCGCGTCCTGCGCCGCCTCGAGGCCCTGCTCGTCGTGGCCGACACCGAGCACGGCTTCATGCTGAGCGGCAACGGCGAACTCATCGAACCCGACGACGGAGTGCTCGCCATCGGCTCCGGCGGCACGTACGCCCAGGCCGCGGCACGGGCGCTGCTGCGCGAGACCGCGCTCTCGCCGCGCGAGATCGTCACCAAGGCGCTCACGATCGCCGGCGAGATCTGCATCTACACCAATACGAACATCACGGTGCTGGAGCCGAGCGTCTGATGCCGAGCCCGCGTACGCAACAGGCCATTGCCCGTCTCGCCGATCTCACGCCGCGTCAGATCGTGGCCGAACTCGATCGGTATATCGTGGGGCAGGCCGACGCGAAGAAGTCGGTTGCCATCGCGCTCCGCAACCGGTGGCGGCGCCAGCGGGCGCCCGAGCCACTGCGTGACGAGATCTCGCCCAACAACATCATCCTCATCGGTCCCACCGGTGTGGGCAAGACGGAGATCGCGCGTCGGCTCGCCAAGCTGTCGGGCGCGCCGTTCGTGAAGGTCGAGGCCTCGAAGTTCACCGAGGTGGGCTACGTGGGGCGCGACGTGGAGAGCATGATTCGTGACCTGATCGAAAACGCCATCGACATGGTGCGCAGCGAGCGCGAGACCGAGGTGGAGGATCTCGCCCACGAGAAGGTCGATGCCCGCATCCTCGACCTGCTGCTGCCCGTGCCGCCGACGCTCGCGGCCGAGGCGTCGCCCGACGCGCGCAGCGAGCACGAGCAGGCGCTCGAACGGCACAAGCGCACGCGCGAGAAGCTCAAGGCGCTGCTGCTCGACGGCCAGCTGGATGGCCGTGAGGTGGAGATCGAGGTCACGCAGTCCGGGCCGGGGCTTCCCGGGGCCGTCATGCCCGGAGCCCCCGAGGGCATGGAAAGCATGGCGGAGTGGTTCCGCGACATGATGCCCAAGAAGAAGAAGCGGCGAACGGTGAAGGTGAGTGAGGCGCGCCGGCTGCTGCTCGACGAGGAGCTCGAGAAGCTCATCGAACTCGACGACATCACCAGCGATGCGCTCGAACGGGCCGAAGCCATGGGCATTGTGTTCCTCGACGAGATCGACAAGATCGCCGGCGAGCGCGGGCACACCGGCGGCCCCGACGTGTCGCGCGAAGGGGTCCAGCGCGACCTGCTGCCCATCGTGGAAGGGTCGACCGTGTCCACGAAGTACGGCTCGGTGAAGACCGACCACATCCTGTTCGTGGCGGCCGGCGCGTTTCACGTGAGCAAACCGAGTGACCTCATCCCGGAGCTGCAGGGGCGCTTCCCCATACGCGTGGAACTGAAGGCGCTCACCGAGGCCGACTTCGTACGCATCATGACGGAGCCGGAGCACGCGCTCACCAAGCAGTACGCGGCGCTGGTCGAGGCGGAGGGGGCCACGCTCGAGTTCACGGCCGACGGCATCGCCGAGCTTGCCCGCGTGGCGACGCGGCTGAACGAGCGCATGGAGAACATCGGGGCGCGGCGGCTGCACACGGTGATGACCACGTTGCTCGAGGAGGTGCTCTACGAGCTCCCCGACCGGGGGCAGGCCCCCGTGACGGTGACCGCCGAGATGGTCCGCGAGCGGCTGCGCACGCTGGCGGAAGACGAGGATCTGCGGAAGTACATCCTATAACCGACTGGTAACCGACCGGCGAACACCGTTCCCATGACGCAGATTCCATCCGCATGACCCAGATGCTGGCCCGACTGACCGCGGCGCTCGACGGTCGCTACCGCGTCGAGCGCGAACTCGGCGCCGGCGGAATGGCTACCGTGTATCTCGCGCACGACCTCAAGCACGAGCGCGACGTGGCCATCAAGGTGCTGCACCCCGACCTCGGGGCGGCGCTGGGCGCGGAGCGGTTCCTGGCCGAGATCAAGACCACGGCCAAGCTGCAACACCCGCACATCCTGCCGCTGCTTGATTCGGGGGCCGCGGACGGACTGCTTTACTATGTAATGCCGCTGGTCACCGGCGAGACGCTGCGGGCGCGGCTCGTGCGCGAGACGCAGCTCCCGCTGGAGGACGCGCTCCAGCTGGCCCGCGAGGTGGCCGATGCCCTCGCCTGCGCGCACGCACAGGGGGTCATCCACCGCGACATCAAGCCGGAGAACATCCTGCTGCAGGGCGGGGCGGGGAGCCAGCATGCCCTGGTGGCCGACTTCGGCATCGCCCTCGCCGTGCAGAGCGCCGGCGGCGCCCGCATGACGCAGACTGGCCTGTCGCTCGGGACGCCGCAGTACATGAGCCCGGAACAAGCCATGGGCGAGCGGGCCATCGACGCCCGCAGCGACGTCTATGCGCTGGGCGCGGTGCTGTACGAGATGCTCACCGGCGAGCCCCCCTTCTCGGGTGCCACGGTGCAATCGATCGTGGCCAAGGTGCTCACCGAGCGGCCGGTGGCGCCCTCCACGCTGCGAGACACGGTGCCCCCCGCGGTGGATCAGGCGGTGTTGCGGGCGCTGGCCAAGCTGCCCGCCGACCGCTTCCCGTCGGCCACAGCCGTCGCTGAGGCTCTGCGCGCGGCGGGCGGCACATTGACCGGTGTGGTGGCCAGCGGCGCGGCCACGGCGCGGCCTCCGGCGGCAGTGCGGGGTCCGTCGCGCTGGCCGCTGGCGGCCGGGGTGGCGGTGGCGCTGGCGGGGGTGGGCGGCGGTACGTGGATGGGGAGCGCTGGCGCTTCGGCCACCGAGGCAGCCGACAGCGGGGCACCAGCCATACCACTGCTGGTCGAACTGCCCGGAGATAACCCCGACCTGTTGCGGTTCGCGATTTCCGACGACGGCGAGACGCTGGCCTTTGCCACCGACAGCGGCCTCGTGGTCCGTGATCCCGGCACCCGACGGTACCGCCTGCTCGCCGGCACGGTGAGCGCGGAGTCTCCCACCTTCTCCCCCGACGGCCAATGGATCGGGTTCTCGGCCGACGGTCGCCTGCGCAAGGTATCTGTCCGCGGCGGGGCACCCATTGCCGTGCAGGCGGCCGACACCCTCGACGTCAGCCGCGTGCGTTTCGGCCCCCAGGGACAGCTGGCCTTCGAAGCGCGCGGCGCACTGTGGGTGGCCCCGGCTGACGGCGGCGCACCGCGCCGCCTCGCCAACACCGTCGGCGGCATCGGTCCGCGCTTCACCCCCGACGGGCAGGGGCTGCTCTACGCCAATTCCAGTCGCGGCGTGCGCCTCATGTACTGCGACCTCGCGTCGGGGGACACCAGTGCGGTACTCGCCGACGCGGGGGAGGGCCAACTCACCCCCGATGGTGTCATCCTGTACGGCCACCCGCAGGGCGGGCTGTTCGCGGTGCCCTTCGACCAGCGCACTCGCGCGGTCACCGGGAGCCCGGTGCCCCTGTTCCCGGACATGGCCGTGAACGGGCTCACGAGCCCATTCGTCCTCGCCGCGCAGGGGCTGGTGGCCTATCGCGTGGGCATCGAACCGCTGGTGCGGGTCGTGGTGCTCGAACCCGGGGGCCGCGCGGACACGCTTCCCATCCCGCTCCAGCCCATGAGCTACGTGCGCTTCACCCCCGACGGCAGCGGGTTGGCGGTGACCACCGGCTCCGTACGGGGCGGCGAGCGCGCCACCGGGATCTTCGATTTCGCGTCGCGCACCTTTGTCCGCCTCGCGTCGCAGGGGGGGCCACACGCGCCGGTGTTCTCCCCCGACGGCCGGTGGCTGGCCTTTACGGCCACCGATTCCAGCACAGACGCCGAAGACCTCTTCGTGCAGCCCGTCAATGGTGCGGAGCCGCCGCGTCGCCTGGCCCGCCGTCGCGGTGATCAGCATGCGCAATCGTGGGTGAACGATTCCACGCTGGTGTTCAGCGACGGCAGCCCCGCGGGAATGGTGCGCGGGCAGGCAGCGATCCGGACGCTGAATCCGCGCCCTGGAGCGCCGCCAATTGCCGAGGCAGCGGCGCCGCCGTACACCGGCATCGATCCGGCCGTCTCCCCTGATGGCCAGTGGATCGCCTTCGCGTCCGACGAGTCCGGGGGGAGCGAGGTGTACCTGCGCCCCTTCCCGGCGCCGCGCGCCGGTGCGCAGTGGCGTCTCTCCACGGCGGGGGGGCTGCGCCCGCGCTGGTCGGGCGACGGACGCTGGGTCTACTTTCGCGGTCGCGGTAGCAGCACGCTCTGGCGCGTGGCGCTCCAGTTGGGTTCCACCGTTACCGTGGGGGCGCCGCAGGCGGTCGCGGTGCCGGCGCGCATCACCAACACCTGGGACCTGGACCAGCGCACCGGGCGCCTTGCCGTCACCGTGCTCGACGGCCCCGACGGCAGTCAGATCGTGGCGGTTCCCAACTGGCGCAAGGCGCTGCGCAGTGCCACCCGTGCGGGGAGCGGCACGCGGTGAGTGATATCCAATCCCGTCTCACCACCGCCCTGTCCGACCGCTACCGCGTGGAGCGCGAACTCGGCGCCGGCGGCATGGCCACCGTGTACCTCGCGCACGACCTGCGCCACGAGCGCGACGTGGCCATCAAGGTGTTGCATCCCGATCTCGGCGCGGCCCTCGGCGCCGAGCGGTTCCTGAGCGAGATCAAGACCACCGCCAAGCTGCAGCATCCGCACATTCTGCCACTGCTGGACAGCGGCGCGGCGGATGGGCTGTTGTACTACGTCATGCCGTATGTGCGCGGGGAAACGCTGCGGGCGCGGCTCGAGCGTGAAACGCAACTGCCGATTGGCGACGCGCTGCGCATCGCGATGGAGGTGGCCGATGCGCTGCAGGCCGCCCACGCCCTTGGCGTGGTGCACCGCGACATCAAGCCCGAGAACATCCTGCTGCAGGACGGGCACGCGCTCGTGGCCGACTTCGGCATCGCCCTCGCCGTGCAGAGCGCCGGTGGCCAGCGCATGACGCAGACCGGCCTCTCCCTCGGAACGCCGCAGTACATGAGCCCCGAGCAGGCGATGGGGGAGCGCACCATCGATGCCCGCACCGACATCTATGCGCTCGGCGCAGTCATCTACGAGATGCTCACCGGCGACCCGCCGTTCACGGGGGCGAGCGTGCAGGCGATCGTGGCCCGCGTCCTCACCGAGCGCCCGGGGTCGATTCGCGCGGTGCGCGACACGGTGGCCGAAGGGGTCGAGACGGCCGTCATGACGGCGCTGGCCAAGTTGCCGGCCGACCGCCATGCGTCGGCGTCGGCGTTCGCGGCGGCGCTGCGTGCCCCGGCGGTCTCGTCCACAACCGGGGGGGCCGCGACGGCGGCGGCGCCGGCGGGGCGCCCCCGATGGGGTGGCCGAGTCGCGGTGACGGTGGCGCTCATGGTGGCCGCAGCGAGTGGATACGCCGCCGGCCGACCGGGCGCGGGCGCTACTCGCGTCGCCTCCGCTCCCGTCCTGCGCTTTCCGGTCAGCATCGATTCCCCGTATCGCGCGACCAGCATCGGCGCCACGCTCCTCTCCGACGGGTCGGGGATCGCCTTCTTCGGCGACGGGCCGCCGGGGCACGGGGTGTACGTGCGCCGCTTCGCCGACACGACCTTCCGGTACCTCCAGCTCCCCGACGCCTCGGTTGGCACGGTCCCGACGCCAGACGGGCGCGCCCTCCTGAACTACGTGTTCACGAGTTCGGGGCTCTCCCGCGTCATGATCCTGCCGCTCAACGGCGATCCGGCGCGCCCGTGGACCGACTCGCTCCGCTACGGACTCGCCGTGGATGAGGAGGGGTGGGTATGGGGGACGCACCACGATGCCGACGGCCTGTTCCGCGTGGCCCCCGATGGTGCGCGCACGGAGCGGCTCACGCGCCCCGACACGGCCGCCGGGCAGGCCAACCACCGGTTCCCGATCCTGCTGCCCAACGGAAAGGGGGCCCTCTTCAGCCTCTCCTGGCGCGACGGGCGCCCCATCGAGATCGGCCTGTACGATGCCGGCAGCCACACGGTGCGGAGTCTTGGCCCGGGGGTGCCCAACGCGCTCGTCGATGGCCGCTATCTGGTATACGCCAACGACGCGCTGACGCTCTTCGCGCAGCGGTTCGATGTCGACCGCATGGCGCTGGTGGGGCCGGCCGTTCCCGTGGTGGAGCGGGCCACCACGCCATCGGGGGTGTTCGGCGTGGTGGCGGCGCGCAGCGGCGACGCCCTGTATTTCCTGCGCCCCCCCGGCAGCTGGTCCATCGTACGTCTCAGCGACAGCACCGCTACGCCGTGGATCAGTGGTCGTGGCGACGCCCCCCGCAATTTCCGCCTGGCCCCCAACGGGCAGTCGGTGGCGCTGGAGACATCGGCCGGGATCGAGTTTCGGACCGGAGACGGGAGCGTGCGGCGATTGCCGCTCCAGGGATCGGTCACGCTCGCCGGCTATCTCCCGGATGGGTCGGGGGTGACCTTCACCCGTGACCGGTCGCAGGGGGGCGGCAGCGCCGGCGTACCCGTCGAGGTGGCGCCGGCCGACGGCTCACTCACCCCCCGTCGGCTCGACAATGGCAGAGCCGCGCTCCCCACGGTCACGGCGGGGACGCTCGTGGGCATCGGGAGCCGCGGCGTCGTGCTCGCGCAGAAGCGGGAACTGCAGTTCTACCCGCGCGATGGCGCCCCGCCGGTCCGCATCGCCGAGAGCGGAGGGTCACCCGTGATTTCCCCCGACGGCCGGTTCGTCGCCTGGACACGCCGCTCCAGCGATCCGACCGCCAATACGGTGGTCATGGTGTCGGCGCTGCCACCCGCCACCGGCAGCTGGGAGGTGGGCGCCGGCAGTACGCCCCGGTGGTCGGCGGATGCACGCACGCTGTACTTCACCGAGCCACGCATCTCGTACGACACCCGGCCGAGCGCCATTCTCAAGGTCGCGGTCGGCGTCGGCGCCGCCTTCGCCGCGGGCCCGGTGTCGGTGGCCGCCACGCCGCCCGCCAACGCCACGGCGTCGTGGGACGTGGGGCGCGACGGGCGCATCTACTGGCTCACCAGCACCGCGCAACAGCAGATCATCTTCGTGCACAACTTCGCCCGCCTGGTCGACAGCCTTGTCACGCAGGCCGGAGCCACGGCGAAATGAGCGACGTGCAATCCCGTCTCACCACCGCCCTGTCCGACCGCTACCGCGTGGAGCGCGAACTCGGCGCCGGCGGCATGGCCACCGTGTACCTCGCGCACGACCTGCGCCACGAGCGCGACGTGGCCATCAAGGTGCTGCATCCGGATCTCGGCGCGGCGCTCGGCGCCGAGCGGTTCCTGAGTGAAATCCGCACCACGGCGCGGTTGCAGCATCCGCACATTCTGCCGCTGCTGGATTCCGGCGCGGCCGACGGCCTGCTGTACTACGTGATGCCCTACGTGCGCGGCGAGACGCTGCGGGCGCGCCTCGAGCGCGAGAAGCAACTGCCGATTGCCGACGCGGTGCGCATCGCCCGCGAAGTCGCCGCCGCACTCGACCACGCGCACAAGCAGGGCGTGATTCACCGCGACATCAAGCCGGAGAACATCCTGCTGCAGGATGGCGCGGCGGTGGTGGCGGACTTCGGTATCGCGCTGGCCGTGCAGCAGGCCGGCGGGCAGCGCATGACGCAAACGGGACTCAGCCTGGGCACGCCGCAGTACATGTCGCCGGAGCAGGCGATGGGCGAGCGCACCATCGATGCCCGCAGCGACATCTACGCGCTGGGTGCGGTCACGTACGAGATGCTCACTGGCGAACCGCCGTTCACCGGCGCCAGCGTGCAGGCGATTGTCGCGAAGGTCCTGAGTGAGCGCCCCGTGCCGCTGCGCACGCTGCGAGACACCCTCTCGGTCGGCACCGACGCAACGGTCTTGCAGGCGTTAGCCAAACTGCCGGCTGATCGGTTCAGCAGTGCGTCGGCGTATGCGGCGCAACTCACGGTCACCGATAGTCGGGAGTCGTCGCCGGGCGTGGAGGCGCCACGGCGAATGCAGCGGAATCGGGTGCTGCCGATTGCCATGTTGCTCTCGATGGCTACCGGACTGGCGATCGGTTGGACGCTGTACGCGCGCGGGCCGAGCAGCGCTGCAGCATCACCAGCCTCGATGGTGACGTCGTTGGTGCCTTTGGCCGGTGAAACGTGGTCCGATGCCAGCAACAGCATTGCTATCGGCCCCGATGCACGCGTCGCCGCGATTGTCGGCCGCACGGCGAACTGGAACGGCCTGATCATCCGCGCGCTCGACTCGATCGGCAGTCGTTATCTGCCGAACACCGCCGGGGCACGATCGCCGTTCTGGTCACCCGATGGCGCGCATGTCGGCTTCTTTGCCGACCGCAAGCTCAAGACGGTCGATCTCAAGTCGGGGGCCGTGACGACTCTCTGCCCGTCGCCCATCTCCGGAAACCGGGGCACATGGGGGGCAAACGACGTCATTCTCTACGTGCCGGAGTTTGACGGGCGCGTCTTCCGCACGACCGGACGCGGCCAGAGCTGTTCGGCGCTTGGACTCCAGATGCGTGGGGATTCGGCATTGGGGGCCGAGGTCCGGTTTCTCGGAGATGGTGAACACTTCATCCTGACGAATTCGAATTTCGTGCAACTCGGGCGCGTTGGTGATTCGACGCTCACCCTTCTGCTCACCACGAGTCTCCGTCGCACCGTTCCCGCCACCGATGACTACCTGTTGTTCAGTCAACCGGGCGCAGACGTCAGCACCGTGTTCGCGCAGCGGGTCGACGTCAACACCCGGAAGATGGTTGGCGATCCGGTGCCGGTCCTTCGAGATGTGCTCAACAACGCTGGCAGGTCGCCGATCTCGATAGCCAACGATGGCACAATGCTCGTGCAGGTCAAGCCGCGCCTGCTTGGATACGAAACGTCCAAACTCCGATTCGCACGCTTTTCGGGCGATGGTCGAATCCGTGATACGTTGCCGGCAACCGGGACCTTCGGACTCTTTCGCGTGAGCGACAACGGCGCAATCACCCAAGGCGGATTTCGTGTGACGCGATGGGATCCGCCTGTACGGGGGTGGACCGAACTGGTGCCGCCCAGCGTCGAGCCGCGGACGTCGCTGAACCCGGTGTGGGGACCGGGCGACACGCTCTTCGCCGTTGGCCGAGCCGGATTTCCCACTGACTCGGTGGTCATCGTGGATGTGCGCACCGGACGACTGCGATCGGTGGCTGGTCTCCCCGATCGCTCGCGTCGGCTCGAAACCACGGACTGGACGCGGGACGGGCGTTACATTCTCGTGGAAGCGTCGGGTGGCAACGGCAATCCGCCGAGCGATGCGATGGTGGTGGATGTGACCAGCGGAACGATCAGGAAACTGTTCGAGGACGACGCCGACGTGTTCGGTATGCGGGTCTCACCGAACGGGCGATACGTCGCCTACGCGGCAACCAAGGAAGGGGAGACCGATATCTTCGTACGACCGTTTCCCGGCCCTGGCGCACCGCTCCGCGTTACGAGTGGCGGTGGCGCGGGACCGGTGTGGCGCGGCAACAGCGAACTGCTGTTCATCGCGGGCCGTCGCGTCGATGCCATCGTGATCGCTGATGGTGGGAAGCCAGGTGCTCGACGGACCGTCATCACCGAGTCTTCGATTGATGCCCTCAAGACGGTGGGCGACCTCGCACTGGATGTGGCTCCCAACGGGCAGGAACTCGTCGTCAGCATGAGCGGCGACGTGGCGTCGCCATTACTCGTGGTCACGAATTGGCAGCGCCGATTGCCGGCTGGCGGTCGGCGGTGACCGCGACCGTCGGGGAACGCCTCGCCACCGCCCTGTCCGACCGCTACCGCGTCGAGCGCGAGCTCGGCGCCGGCGGCATGGCCACCGTGTACCTCGCGCACGACCTCAAGCACGAGCGCGACGTGGCCATCAAGGTGCTGCACCCCGATCTCGGCGCCGCGTTAGGGGCCGAGCGGTTCCTGAGTGAAATCCGCACCACGGCGCGGTTGCAGCATCCGCACATCCTGCCGCTGCTGGATTCCGGCGCGGCCGATGGGCTGCTGTACTACGTGATGCCGTACGTGCGCGGCGAGACGCTCCGCGCGCGCCTCGAGCGCGAGAAACAACTCCCCATCGCCGACGCCGTGCGCATCGCGCGTGAAGTCGCCGGCGCGCTCGACCACGCGCACAAGCAGGGCGTCATTCACCGCGACATCAAGCCGGAGAACATCCTCCTGCAGGATGGCGCAGCGGTGGTTGCCGACTTCGGCATTGCCCTCGCCGTACAGCAGGCCGGCGGGCAGCGCATGACGCAAACGGGGCTCAGCCTCGGCACGCCGCAGTACATGAGCCCCGAGCAAGCGATGGGCGAGCGCGCCGTCGATGCGCGCAGTGACGTGTACGCGCTCGGCGCCGTGACGTACGAAATGCTGGCCGGCGAGCCGCCGTTCAGCGGCCCCACCGTACAGGCCATCGTCGCCAAGGTGCTCACCGAGCGGCCGGTGCCGCTGCGCACGGTGCGGGATACCGTGCCGTCGGGGGTCGAGCAGGCCGTGGTGCGCGCGCTGGCCAAACTCCCCGCCGACCGCTTCGCCACCGCGGCGGCGTTCGCGCAGTCCCTCGCGATGGGCGCCGCCATCGGCGATGCGGGCCGCGCCGAGGTCGCGGCGCCGGTGGCCAGCGCGCCGCCCCGCCGCCGGCGCGCGCTGGCGGCGGCCGTGGTCAGCGCCGGGCTGGGCCTCGCGGCCGGCTGGCTGGCGTGGGGCGGGCCGCGGGCGGCCGACCGTGCGGTCGGCGCGGCCACACTCACCCGGGTGCAGGCCACCTTCACCGGCAACGCCGGTCTCCCCGCCCTCACCCCGGCGGGGGATGTGCTGGCCTACGTGGAGCGCCGCTGCGCCCAGCCCAGTCACGACGGCCTCCAGGGAAACTTCGCCATCGGCATCGACGCCGTCCCCTGCGTGGACCGGGTGCTGGTGCAGGACACCGGCGCCGCGTCACCCATCACCGTGCTGCGGGGCGTACGCAAGGTGCAGGACCTCCGCTGGACGCCGGCCGCCACGGCGCTGGTGGTCGCCGCGGCGCTCGACTCCGTGGCCTCCGGGGCTTACGTGGTGCCGCGACTCGGCGGAACGCCCCGGCGCGTGGCCGACCTGGGGTTCATCGACGTGCATGCGGTCGGCGACTCCGTGCTCGTACTCCCGGGGACCATGGAGTTCAGCAGCGCGGCGTACGCGCAGGTGGTGGCACTGGGCAGCGGTGCGGTGGTGGACAGTGTGCCCATGCCGTCACGCAAGGTCACCGCCATCGCGTGGAGCCCCAGCGGAGCCCACATCGCCGCCTCCGACTCCCGCGGGCGCGTGTACGTCATCGACCGCGCCACCGGGCGGGCCGACTCGATCGCCGTCGTGACGCGTCCGCACGTGCGGTGGACGCCCGCGGGGGACGCCCTGCTCTTCTTCCAACCCGCCGCCGGCCGGGACGACGACTTCCTGCGCGTCGCCGTCGAAGCGAAGGGGCGGTTCCAGGGTCAGCCCGTGTCGATCGCGCCGCGGGCGCAGATGATCTTCCGCGGCAGCTTCGACGTGGCGCGGAAGAGCGGCCTCTTGGCCATCATCACCGGCAACGCGACCGGCGACCTGCACACGTTCCCCCTGCGTCCCGGCGAGCGCGTGGCCTCGCGGCAGGTCACCAACGGCACCTCCTGGTACAGCTTCCCCACCATCGCCCCCGACGGCGGGGCGGTGTACTACCTGAGCGGCAACGGGAACGGCGACAACCTGTTCCGGGTGAAGCTCGACGCGGCGGATCCCGTGGAGGAGGCGCTCACGACCGGCAGCGGCGCCGGGGTGGCCATGTACGCGCTGGTCTCCCCCGACGGGCGCCGGGTGGTGTTTCAGCGCTACGCCGGTGACTCGCTGCGGACGCTGGACGTGCAGGTCACCGGCCAGCCGGCGGTGAACGCGCGCCCGGCGGGCAGCGACGGCGCCTGGCGCCCCGGCCTGCAGCCGTTCGCGGCGCGGGGGATCGCCGGGCTGTCGGCCGACCTGCGATCGCTCCTGGTGGCGGATGGGCCCGGGGGCGCCGTGCGCCGCCTTCCGCTCCCCGACTCGCTGCTGGCCATGGCCTTCGTGCTGAGCCCCGACGCCAGGCAGGTCGCACTCGAACTGCTGACGCCGCACGAGACGCTCTTCGGCATCACGCCGCTCACCCGATGGGACCTCACCGTGCTGGAGCGTGTCCCCGGGGCGGCCATCGGCACCGCCCTGTCGTGGCGGGAGGATGGGTACGTGTACTACAGCGATTTCGACGCCGCCCGGCGGGCGCCGGTGCTGCGGCGCCTCGACCCGCGGGGAGGCACCGGGGCGCGCGCGCCGGTTGCCGTGACGCTCCCCGAGCGGTGCAAGGTGCCGTCGGTGACCGTGGCCGCCCGTGCGCCCATTGGGACGTGTCTGGTGGAGGACTACCGCGGCGACGTGTATCTCTGGCGGCTGGATGGGGTGACGCGGTGAGTGACCGGCGAACAGGCCCGGGTCGTGGCGGTTCCCGAACCGGCAACTGACTGGCGCCTCGGGAACCCCAGCAGGACATTGTGACGCCATGACGGACACCCTGACCCGCCTCACCACCGCCCTGTCCGACCGCTACCGCGTGGAGCGCGAACTCGGCGCCGGCGGCATGGCCACCGTGTACCTCGCGCACGACCTGCGCCACGACCGCGACGTGGCCATCAAGGTGCTGCACCCGGATCTCGGTGCGGCGTTAGGGGCCGAGCGCTTCCTGGCCGAGATCAAGGTCACCGCCAAGCTGCAGCACCCGCACATCCTGCCCCTGCTCGACAGCGGTGCGGCCGACGGGCTGCTGTACTACGTGATGCCGTACATTGCCGGCGAGACACTGCGGGCCCGCCTCGAGCGCGCCCGCCCGCTGCCGGTACCCGAGGCGCTGCGCATTGTGCGCGAGGTGGCGGGGGCCCTCGAGTCCGCCCATCGCCAGGGCGTCGTGCACCGCGACATCAAGCCCGAGAACATCCTCCTCCACGAGGGGAGCGCGCTCGTGGCCGACTTCGGCATCGCCCTCGCCGTGCAGAGCGCCAGTGGCGCCCGCATGACCCAGACCGGGCTGTCGCTCGGCACGCCACAGTACATGAGCCCCGAGCAGGCCATGGGGGAGCGCGGGCTCGACGCGCGCAGCGACATCTACGCGCTGGGCGCGGTGACCTACGAAATGCTGGCCGGGGATCCGCCGTTCACCGGCAGCACCGTGCAGGCCATCGTGGCCCGGGTCCTGAGCGAACGGCCGACCGCGTTGCGCCTGCTGCGCGATACGGTACCGCCGGGCGTCGAGGAGGCCGTGGCGACGGCGCTAGCCAAACTGCCCGCCGATCGCTTCGACAGCGCGAAGGCCTTCGCCGATGCGCTCGCGACCCCGTCCGCCGCGGCGGCCGCACCGGCCCTACCGGTGGCCATGTCAGCGGGCGCCTCCCGCCGCGCCACCGTGCCCACCCGCGCGTGGGCTGCGCTGGCCATGGCCCTCGCGGTGACGCTCGCGGTCGTGGCCTGGCGCGGCCGCGCCCCGGTTGCCGACAACGCGCCCCCGGTGCGCTTCGTGGTGAAGCCGCCTCCCGGCGGTCTCTTGCTCGACGGCCTCTTCGGTGCCTCCATTTCCGCCGACGGGCGCCGAATCGCCTTCCGCGCGCGCCAGGGGAATTCGCGCCGGGTCTTCGTGCAGGAGCTGGGGAGTCTCGAGGCGGTCGGCCTCGCCGGCACCGAGGAGGCGCGCTACTTCGCTCTCGCCCCCGATGGGCGGTCGCTCGTGTTCCAGTCGGGCGTCGGCGGGTTGCGCCGTGTGGCCGTGGACGGTGGGGCGGTCACCGACGTGCCACTCCCACGCGATGTGGAGCGGTTGCTTCCCAGCGGCGTGACCTGGTCGTCGCAGGCCATCGTGGCCTCCCTCGGCGTGGCCGGCGTCGTGGTGATCCCCACCGACGGGTCGCCGGCGCGCGTCGCCCCGATCACGCGCGCCGGCACGGTCTGCCGCTGCGCGCAGCGCGCCGTGCTCTCCCCCGACGGCCGGCACCTCTTCATGGCCGGCCCCAATCTCTACGTCGTCCCGGTGGAAGGCGGCGAGCTCCGCGACCTCGGCGTCCCTGGCGATGCCGTCGTGGCGGTCCGTGAGGACTTGGTGATCTACGTGTCAGCCGAGGGGGCGCTCATGGCGGCCCGGCTCGACGCGAAGCGGATGACGCTGTCCACCCCCGTGTCGCTCGGGGAGCGGGTCACGCCGGGCTCCCTGCCGGCCCTCTCGGCCAGCGGCACGCTGCTCATGTTCACCGGATTGGCAACCACGCGCCTGGAGCTGGTGGACGACCGGGGACAAGGGACACCGGTGGCCGACCCCGGCAACGGCACCGTCGGGGCCATGTTCCCGCGCTTCTCCCCCGATGGCCGCCGCATTGCCTTGGCCGTCATGGACCGCCGCGTGGATGCGATCACGTCACTCCCCAATGCGATCACCGTGGTGGACGTCGCCGCCGGCACGGCCACCCGGCTCACCAACGATCTGTTGGCGGACCGCCCGGAGTGGACGCCGGACGGCAAGCGGGTGATCTACCGGCGCATCGAGGCAGAACGGGAGGAGCTCTGGTGGCAGCCCTTCGACCGAAGCCAGCCCGCGGAACGGCTCCAGCCCATGCGGGGCACCGACCGGATCGCCGAGGGCGTGCTGTCACCGGACAGCCGCTGGCTGCTGTTCCGGACACTGAGCCTCAGCACCGGGCGTGACATCTGGTACCGCGCCCTCGCCGGCGACACGACGCCCAGGCCGTTCGAGGTCACCCCGTATGATGAGGCCATGCCGCGCTTCTCTCCGGATGGCCGCTGGGTGGCCTACACCTCGAACGACGGGGGCCGCACGGAGGTGTTCGTGCGCCCCTTCCCGGGGCCCGGCGGTCGCACGCAGATCTCCGCCGACGGGGGGACGGATCCCGTGTGGGCGCCCGATGGCCGTCGCCTCTTCTACCTCAACGGCACCGAGCTCACCGCCGCGACACTCGGCACCGAACGGGATCTGCGCGTGCTGTCGCGGGACAAGCTCTTTGCCGCCGACGTGTCGGCCGGCAGCATTCACGCCAACTTCGACGTGGCCCGCGATGGCCGCCATTTCCTCATGCTCCGCTCATCGGGGAGTGGGGTCGATCTCGCCGTCACCCTGAACTGGCTCGCCACCGCAGTGCAGGGAGCCGCCCGCTGACATGACCGCCGGCGACGGACTCGCCGCCAGGCTGCAGCATCCGCACATTCTGCATCCGCACATTCTGCCGCCGCTCGATTCCGGTGCGATTGACATTTAAGTGTCATATCCGTAGCATCATGACATGCGCACCACCATCCGCCTCCAGGATCACCTGCTTCGTGAAGCCAAGGCCCAGGCGGCGCGTGCTGGCCGGTCACTGAACGAGTTCATCGAGGACGCCGTCTGGGCTGCCGTGCGGAGTGACGGCGCGCGCGAACCGGCGCCGTCCCCACTTCCCCTCTTTCGCGGCGGTCGCGGCTTGCGCCCCGGGGTGGATCTCGACAGCAACGCCGCGCTCCTCGAACTGATGGACGACGACCTCCGGTGATTTCGCCGGACGTCAACGTGCTGGTCTACGCCGCGCGGGACGACGCGCCGCGTCATGCGGATTTTCGGGCGTGGCTCGAGGCCGCACTCGCCGCGCCGGAACCCGTCGGCGTCTCCGAACTCGTGCTGTCCGGGGTGATCCGCGTCCTGACCAACCGTCGCGTCTTCGATCCGCCCATGCCGTTGGCCGACGCGCTGGCCTACGCCGAGGCGATCCGGCAACATCCTCGCGTGGTGTCGCTCCGCCCGGGCGCACGTCACTGGGAACTGTTTGCCGACCTCTGCCGCCGCGGCGCCGTCCGCGGCAACCTCGTGGCTGACGCGTATCACGCCGCGCTCGCGATCGAATCCGGTGCCGAATGGGTCACCACGGATCGCGACTTCGCGCGATTTTCGGGATTGCGCTGGCGGCATCCGCTCGGCGAGTAGCGCTCGACGCGCATCGCTCGACGCGCATCGCTCGACGCCGAGCGGTTCCTGAGCGAGCGCACCGCCGTATACTGATTCTGCGCATAAGCGTCTGCAATGAATTGCGTTACGATCATAAGCCGGTTAACTTACGGCCATGTCGTCAGTCCGTAGCTACCTCGCCGAAATCGGACGGCGCGGCGGCACCAAGTCCCGTCGCACGCTCGACCCCGACGCCGCACGCGACATGGTCCGCGTGCGTGAGGCGCGGCGTGCGTTTCGCACGTACTACGCGTCGTGCTTCTGGTCGTATCGCCCCGATCTCATCATCACGCGCGATGACGTCGCGTGGGTGGCCGAGCAGCTTCGGAAACACGGCGATCGCGCTGCGTGGTTGATGGCGGCGAAGCTGTGCCGTTAACCCCGTTTCAGCAGCGACTGCTGGCCGATCTCACGCACGATCGCTCGACGGACCGTCATCTGGCAGGCGGTGCCGCGATGCACATCGCGCCCAACTCGCTCCGTTACAGCAACGATCTCGATTTCTTTCACGACTCGGATGCGCGCGTCGCCTCGACGTTCGCGTCAGATCGCGCGCGGCTCGATGCGTTGGGCTACACCACGACCGTGGAGATCAGTCAGCCCGGTTTCATCCGAGCCATCGTGCAGCGGGGCGTCGAGCAAACGCGAGTGGATTGGGCGCACGACTCGGCGTGGCGCTTCATGCCACTGGTCAGCGATCCCGTTGGCGGGTGGATGCTGCACCCGGTCGATCTGGCGATCAACAAGACCCTTGCGCTCGCGGGGCGCGACGAGCCGCGCGATTTTGTCGACATGCTCTACGCCCATGACACGATCCTGCCGGTAGGTGCCCTCTGCTGGGCCGCCGTTGGCAAGGATCCCGGGTTCACGCCGTTGTCGCTGCTGGAATTACTGAAGAGGCGCAGCCGATATCGTCCCGAAGAGTTTGCGCGCCTCGGGATGGTGAAGCCGTTCGACCTCGTCGCGGCGAAATCCGTGTGGCTGTCGGCGCTGTCGGCGGCGGACGACTTTGTTCGGCGCCGTCCGCCCGAAGAGATCGGCTGTCTGTACTGGTCCACCGCGCGCGCCGCGTTTGTCATGCCGTCAGCCACGGACGACACGCGGGGCGACGTGCGAGTCCATTGGGGCATGCCTGGCGGCGTGCTGCCGCAGCTTCCTGACGCGCCGAATCCTTCGCCCTCGCCAGACAGATGACCGACGTCCTCTCGCGCCCCGCGGCGGCCGTGACCGTGTTCGACGGTGCCAAGTGCGAGCAACTGCTGGCCGTCCCCAACTGGCGGAAGGCGCTGCGGTCGGCCACCCGGACCCTGCTGGGGGCGCTCCTGCTCACGGCCTGCGCCCCCGACGCCCGGGCGCCACGCGACGGGCAGGCTCCCGCTGCCGCGACGGCATCGCCCGCGACAGCATCGCCCGCGACAGCATCGCCCGCGACGGCGGCCGCCGATTCGGCCGGTGCCACCGAGCCGTCGTGGTGCACGCAGCTACCGCGACCGGTCAATCAGCGGCTGCGGCAAGTGGACGTCGGGTCGCCCTGGTTCACCGTGTATGAGGCCGACCGCGGCGTCTACGCCATCGTCGAGCCGCGGCAGTTTCAGGAGACCATCGCCTATCTCATCGTGGGGGCGCACAGC